>NZ_JALCYX010000025.1:0-61182 GCF_022690695.1 Anaeromyxobacter sp. SG17 | reverse complement strand
GGCGCGCGAGCGGCTCGAGCAGGCGGAGGGCAGGGCCCGCGAAGCGCGTCGCGCCGCCGAGGTGGCCCTGCGGCGGGCGGACGAGGCGCGCGCGCGGGCGGAGGCCGCGGAGGCCGGCGCGGCGGCCCGGCGCGCGGAGCTCGAGGCGCTCGAGCGGGAATGACGTACCGTGATGTCGGTATCGCGCTCTCACGCTGAGTGTGCTCTCATCGGGGGCCTTCGGATCCGGAGGTCCCGATGGGACGTGTGCGAGACGCGCTCATGGACGTGCTCGGCGACGTGAAGGTGTTCCGCTTCCCGATGTGGATCGTCTACGACCCCGGCTCCTACAAGGTGAAGGGCCGCGACGCGCGCGCGGTGATCGACCGCGTCCGTCCCGGCGACGTGCTCGTCCGCGGCTACGACGCGTACCTCGACGGGAAGCTCATCCCCGGCCTGTTCAGCCACGTGGGGCTGTACCTCGGCCGCACCACCCCCGCCGACCGCGACCTCGCTCCGGCGGGAGCCCGCGAGCGGCTGGCCCTCGGCGAGCAGATCGTCATCCACGCCATCGCGGAGGGCGTCCTCACCGAGGACGTGCTCGACTTCTGCCGCTGCGACCGGCTCGTCGTGCTGCGCTTCCCGGCCCGGCTCCGGCAGCGGGCCGAGGCGCCTGCGGACGATCCCCGCGCCCTCGGTGAGGAGGAGCGGCTCGTGCGCGACCGGCTCGTCGGGGGCGGCGAGGTCCCGTTCGAGGAGGCGTGGCCGGTGGTGCGCCAGGTGGCGCTCGCCCAGCTCGGGCGGCCCTACGACTTCGACCTCGACTTCACCGACCTCGAGCGGCTCTCCTGCACCGAGCTCGTCCACCGCGCGACGCGCTCGCTCGCGCCGTTCCTCGGCGTGCAGCCCGAGCTCCACCGCATCCTGGGCCTCTCCGGCGTGGGCATCCTGCCCGACGCGTTCGTGCGCGCGCCGCTCGAGCTCGTCTACGCGAGCCCGTCGGTGCCGGCCGAGCGGCTCGCTGCGCTCAGGCCCGCACCGCCCCCGGAGACCCCCGAGCAGTCGGTCGCGGCGGCGTGATCAGTTCCCCCGCGCGCAGCGCGCGAGCGCGGCCGCCTTGGCGCGAGCATCGGACGACCACGCGAGGGTGCGGAAGGCGTCGGTCGAGAGCGCGAACCACGCGAGCGTGAGATCCGCGCCCTCCTCGGTCTGCTCCAGGCCGGCGAGGAAGCCCTTCGGGTCGGAGACCTCGATCCCCGACTGCTTCCAGATCTCGGCGAGGTAGGCCGCGCGCTCGGCGCTGCAGTCGGGGTGCGCGCTCCTCCGCGGGGCCGTCGTCTCTTCCCCCGCTCCCGTCCCGTTGCCGGCCACCGCGCCCGGCTGCGCGCGCGCGCCGCTGCGCGCCGTCGCCTGCTCGGGGCTCGCCGCCGGGGGGGGCTCAGCGCGCGCGAGCGCCGCCGCCGGGACGACGGTGAACGACCCGATCTCGTCGTCCTCGGGTCCGGCCTCCTCCACCCGCAGATAACCCTCGGGGAGCTCGATCGTCTCGCCCGGAGCGTAGCGCTTCCCCAGCACCTCCACCTGCGCGTCCCCTGCGTCGATGGTCCCCTCGGCCCGGGGCGGCTCCGGACGGGAGACGACGGGGATCGCGGCGAGCGCGGCGACGACGAGGAGCGTGCGCGACATGGCGGAAGAGCCCTCCGGCACGACAACGTTCGCGCGGGCTCGAGGGTACGCAAGGCTCCGGGTGCGCGCCTGTGGGGGAGGCGGGCACGCTTCATGGGGCCCTCGCCGCCGGGACGTACGGGAGCGGTGCTCCCGCGCGGGCGGGGGCGCCTGCCGGGTCGGGAGGACAGCGAGGAATTCACCATGCGTTGACGGACTCAACGTTCGCCGCCCACGCGCGCGGATTCAGGGCGGTTCCAGGCAGCCGACCGTGGGGGCCCGCTGAGAACCTCCACGCGGCGGGTTGCCGCGGGAGCGCGGACCCGAACGAAAACGAGGGCTCACCGGCCCGGGAGCGCTGGCCCGTCGCTTGCGAAGCTGGAGGGTGTCCCGCCGGGACTTCGACCGCGAAGAAAGGGAGCGCAACCATGACGACGTTCGTCTCCATCCTCGAGGCGCTGGGAACGTTCCTCCTCGGTGCTGCGGGGCGCTCGGCGCTGTTCCTCGCCGGGCTCCTCGCGCTCGCGCTGCCCGCCCTCGCGCTCGCCCTCGCCTGGCGCGCGCGTGAGCGCCGCCGCGAGGCCGCCCTGGCGGACGCGGGCGACCTCGCCTACCGCCGGGACGCGTACTACGCGCCCAACCACACCTGGCTCGCGCCCGCCGCGAGCGGGCTGCGCGTGGGCCTCGACGACTTCGCGCAGCGGCTCCTCCCCTCGGCGAGCGCGGTCGAGCTGCCTCGCCGCGGCATGCAGGTGCGCCGCGGCGATCCCGTGGCGGTGGTCCGGGCGGGCGGCCGCATCGTCCGGATCACCGCGCCGGTGGACGGGCGCGTCGTGGCCGTGAACGGGACCTTGCGCGGCGATCCCGGCCTCGTGAAGCGCGAGCCCTACGGGCGCGGCTGGCTCTTCGCCCTCGCGCCCTCGGACGGCGTCTACATGACGTTCCCGCAGGATCGCGAGGGCGGCGGCTGGCTGCGCCGGGAGCGCGAGCGGCTCGACCGCTACGTCGAGGAGGAGCTCGGCCTCGCGGCGGCGGACGGCGGCGCGCTCCCTCCCCCCGCGCCCTCCACCCTCGGCGAGGACGGCTGGCAGCGGGTCCTCGCGCTGTTCCTCCGCCCCGCGTGACGCGCGAGGGAGGAGCGGACCGACGGCGAGCGGCGGCCCGTCCCGGCGAGACGCGGGGGCGGGCCGCCGGCCTCAGGGCGCGGCTCCGTGCGGTCGAGTGACCGCGAACCGCGATCCGTCGCTCATCATCAGAGGTTGTCCCAGGCGTACCGGCCGGCCTCGAGGACGTGCTTCGCGAGCTGCTTCACGGTCGCGTCCTCGTTCTCGTCGATGCCGGCGAGGTTCTGGTCGACGCGCCGCTTCGCCTGGCGGGCGAGGGCGCGGAGGATCTGGCGCTCCATCTCCGCCGACGCCTCGCCGCGATCGTCGATCTTGGTGGAGACGCGCGCGAGCACCGCCGCGAGCGCGAACAGGTCCACCATGATGTCCGCGAGGCGCCGCGTCGCGAGCTGCTCGCCGATGATCTTCTTGCCGTGCTTGCGGAGGATCCGGTCCGCGGCCCGCGCGAGCGCGGTCGCGGCCTCCTCGAAGAGCGCCGCCTCCGGGGCGAGCGACGGGTGGAGGAGCGTGAAGCGGCCCTTCTCGCGGCGCAGGCCGGTCGCGAGCTGGGCGCGCCGCTTGGCGTAGTCGGAGAGGACCCCGAAGCCCTTGATGGGATCGGCGAACACCCCGCGCATGGAGCTCGACAGGTCCTTCAGCTCCTCGGCGACGTCGTTCATGGCGGTGAGCGCGATGAACAGGCGCAGGATCTCGTTCGTGCCCTCGAAGATCCGGTTGATGCGGCTGTCGCGCAGCGCGAGCTCGTAGGGCATCTCGCGCATGTAGCCCTGGCCCGCCGCGATCTGGAGCGCCTCGTCGGCGGTCCGCCACAGCGCCTCGCTCGAGAGCACCTTCGAGATCGCCGCCTCGACCGCGTAGTCCTCGTAGCCGCGGTCCACGAGCCCGGCGACGAGGTTCACGACGCTCTCCGAGGCGTAGCAGTCGATGACCATCTGGCCGATCTTCTGCTGGATCGAGTCGTAGCTCGCGATGGGCTGCCCGAACTGCACGCGGTCGCGGGCCTGGTGCACCGCGAGCTCGATGAGCCGCTTCATGCCGCCCACCGAGCCGCCCCCGAGCCCGGTCCGCCCGGCGTTCAGGATCTTCATGGCGAGCTTGAAGCCCTGCCCGATCTCGCCGAGCACGTTCGCCGAGGGGACGCGGACGTCCTCGAGCACGACGGTGGTCGTGGACGAGGCGCGGATCCCCATCTTGTCCTCGTGGGGACCGGTCGAGACGCCCTTCATGTCGCGCGTCACGATGAAGGCGGTGATCCGGCCGCGGCCGTCGAGCGAGGTCTTCGCGAAGACCGTGAAGAAGTCGGCGATGCCGCCGTTCGTGATCCAGAGCTTCTCGCCGTTCAGGATCCAGTCGTCGCCGTCGCGCACCGCCGTCGTCTTGATGCCGGCGGCGTCCGAGCCGGCGCCCGGCTCGGTCAGGCAGAACGCGGCGACGAGCTCGCCCGTGGCGAGCCGCGGCAGGAAGCGAGCCTTCTGCTCCTCGGTCCCGAACAGGAGCAGGCCGCGCATGCCGATCGAGCTGTGCGCGCCGACGGTCACCGCCACGGAGGCGTCGTAGCGGGCGAGCTCCTGCATGATGCGCGAGTAGGCGGTGGCGCCGAGCCCCAGCCCGCCGTGCGCCTCCGGGATGACGAGGCTGAAGAGGCCCGCGTCCTTGAGCTCGCTCACGAAGTCCTTCGGCATCTCGCCGGCCCGATCCCAGGCGCGGAAGTCGCGCTCGCGCCCGCCGAGCATCGACTTGAGCGTCTGGAGCACCGCCGCCAGCGTCTCCTTCTCGCCCGTCTTCGGCTCCGGGTAGGGGAGGAGGATCTCCTCCTCGATCTCGCCCATGCAGAGCGAGCGCATGAAGCTCGCGGTCCTCTTGTCGGTCATCGGGAGGCCTCCGGGCCGGTTGATTCGAGAATCATAACGCGCCGCGCCATCCGGGTGCGAGGGCATGGCCCGGCCCGAGGGGGTACGTCGGGCAGCGGCGGCGCGGCCGGTGGGGCGACTTCCCCGGCGTCCCGGTCAGCGTCCCTTCGCCGGGGCCGCGTACAGGTCGAACACCCTCGAGAGCGCCCGCCGGCACACCGCGCAGAACGGCACCGGATCGCGCGTGAACATCACGCAGTCGAGCTCCGGCCGGTAGTAGCCGCTCGCCTCGTAGTTCGCGCCCTCGAACGCGCCCACCTTCCCGGCGGTCGGGGCGGCGGAGAGGAGCGCCGTCTCCTCCTTCTGCTGGGCGAGGAAGAGGGCGTCCATCTCCGCCTCCGCCCCGTTGCGCGCGCGGATCGCCTTGCGCTGCTCCTGGAACTCCTTCGCGCGGCGGGTGAACTCCTCCTTCGGCCACGGGGTCGGCAGCGGCACGCCCGGCGAGAGCAGCTCCTTCCACTTCGCGGCGTGCGGGTCGGCCGTGACGTTCGGCTCCCACGGCTCGGGACGCGCCTCGCTCGGCAGGTAGGCGGTCTCGGAGGTGAAGTACTCGTCGGCGAGCGCAGCGAGCGAGTGGCCGAGCTCGTGGACGAAGATGTAGCCCGCCCAGCGGTTGTCCGCGGCGACGGTGGCGTAGAGGTTGAAGATGCCGCCGCCGCCGTAGGTCTCGGCGTTCACGAGGATGGCGATCGCGTCGTAGGGCGCGAAGGACGCCACGTCGCGCAGCGAGCGGTTCTCGAAGGAGAGGACGTAGCGCTCCGAGCCGAACGCGTCGTACGTGGCGCCGACCCGGCTGCGGCGGTGGATCCCCGTGAGCGGGCGGGAGACGCCGCGCTCCTCCGCCGGCGGGCAGATCCCCCACACGTTGAAGTCCCGGCGCCGCGACCGGTACGGCTCGTGCTCGAAGAGGATCTCCAGGAGCCGGCGCGCGTCCTTCTCGAACTTGGCGCGCTCCTTCTCGGTGTAGCCGTCCCCGACGAGCAGCAGGTCGAGCTTCGTCGCGGGGTCGCCCGCGTCCTGGAGGGCGACGACCGGGCCGGGCGACGGCGGGCGAGAGTCGTCCACGAACCGATCGTGCGGATCGACCACGAGCGACCAGACCTCGCGGAACGTCCGCTCCGCGTCGCGCTTCTTCACCACGAGCTGCACCGGCGCGGCGGGCGCCGGGAAGCGCACCGACTCGGAGAACGTCCGGTTCGCCTTGCGCGCCTCGTCGGTCAGCTCCCACTCGCCGAAGATCGAGGCGAAGCCGCGCGAGTAGAGGACCTTCTGCGTGCCGAGGTCGCGGACCTCGAAGAAGTACTTGCCGAGGTTCGTGTCGTCGACGGGACGGTCCGGCCGGCCGGGGAAGGGGAGGGGCTCGAGCACCACACGATCGAGGCTGAAGCGCTCGTCGGTGGCGGTGCCGGTGTGGAAGTAGTCGACCCGGAGCGTGCGCGGGGGCGCCGCGACGAGGCTGACGGCGGCGAGCAGGGTGGCGAGCATGGCGCGGGAGTGTAGTACGGGGCCTGCACCGCACGGGCCGGGGCGCGCGCCACGCCGGGGGCTCCCCGACCCTTCTGCGCCGATATCGCGAGGCTCCAGGTGGGAGGGCCCCAACCGCGAGCGCCTGAACGCCTGGGCGCACCACGCCGAAGGGGTTGCATCGTGCGCTGGGCGCGGTCTACTTACCGGGCATGGCGGCGCGGAACGACGATCGGCAGGGGCGGGCTCCGCTGAGCCCGAGGGACCTGCTCGAGTTCCACCCGTGGATGCTCGCGCTGGCGGTCTTCCTCGCCTGCGCGATCGGCATCGCGCTCATGGAGCAGGTCCGCGACGCCCGCGACATGTGGGCCGCGTTCCAGCCGCAGGACGACGCGGGCCAGCACCCCTGAACGACCTTCCCCCGTCGGACGATCGGCCCAGGACCTGTTTCGCATCGCGTCGCGCGCCGCTCCCCGTGAAGCCGGTACGGTCACCCCGGTAGCTCGACGGAGCGAACGGCGCCTCCCGCTTCTCCTCCGCGCCCCCACGTCACTAGCTTGCTCCGGCGGCACCGATGGCGCTCCTCCGCATCCTGGTCGTCGACGACAACCACCTCGTCCGCAGGCTCGTGAGCCTCATGCTCGAGGACGCGGGGCACGTGTGCCTCGAGGCCGAGTCGGGAGAGGTCGCGCTCGCGCTCGCCCACGCCGATCCGCCGGACCTCCTGCTGGTGGACGACGCGATGCCCGGCATGCGCGGCGCGGAGGTCGTCACCGCGCTGCGTCGCTCGCCGGACCTCCGCCTCGCCTCCCTCCCGGTGGTGGGCATCTCCGGACGCCCGGCGGCGCGCGTCGAGCTGTTCGCGGCCGGCGCCGACGTCTTCGTGCCGAAGCCGATCGAGGAGGGTGCGCTGCTCGCCGGGATCCGGGCCGCGCTCCACGCGCCGCGCCCCGGCGGCGCCGCGCCACCCGGCCAGCCTTCGGCGTGACGGCGTGCTCCGCCCGCCGTCCTCGATGATGAGCCCGGCGCGCGGGGGGCGCCGTCACTCCTCCAGCCGCACCGGGTCGTCACGCAGCCGGCAGCCCTCGTCGTCTCCCTCCGCGCAGGCGCGCTCGAACAGCGCCCGGGCGCGCGCCTCGTCGTGGGGCACGCCCGCGCCGAAGCGGAGGAGCACGCCGAGGCGGCTGCACCCCGCGGCGAGCCCGAGCTCGCAGGCGCGGGCGTAGCGCTCCGCGGCGCGCGAGCCGTCCGCCGGCGCCGCCCGCCCCTCCTGCAGCACCTTCCCCGCCTCGAGGCACGACTCCCCGTCGCCGTCCGCGCAGCGCGCCTCGCCGGCGGGCAGCGCCATCGCAGCGCAGGCCGCGTCCGCGCCGAGGCGACAGGCCCGCCACAGGAGCTCTCCCCGTCGCTCGCCGTCGGCCTCGCGGGCGAGCGCGAGGCACCCCTCGGCGGCGCCGAGATCGCAGGCCCGCTCGGCGAGGCGGTCGGCGCGGCCGGGCGGGGCGTCCGCCGCGAGCAGCGCGCACGCGCGGGCCGAGCCCATCGCGCACCCCTCCTCGCGGGAAGCGCGGGCCCCCTCCCGATCGCCCCGCGCCGCGCGCAGCTCGGCCGCGCCCGCGCACGCGTCGGCGACGCCGGCGGCGCAGGCGCGAGCGAAGAGCGCGAGCGCGCGCTCGGGATCGGGCCTGCCTGCGGTCCCCGCCTCGAGCACGCGCGCGAGCCCGTGGCACGCGAGGCGCCGGCCGGAGTCGCACGCCTCCTTCAGCGCGTCGGCGCAGCCGGGCTCGCCGCCGGGAGGCTGCGGCGCGCTCGGGAAGAGGGCGCGGTGCAGCGCGCAGGCGGAGGGCGGGAGGCCGGGGGCCTGAGCGAGCGCGAGCGCGACGAGGAGGGCGAGCACGGAGGTGGGGAGGATAGCGCGGAGCCCGGTGGAGCGGGTCGCGTCACGAGGCGCGCGATGGGGTCGCTACCGCTCGCAGGCGGCGAGCGCGCGCGCGAAGAGCCCGCTCCCGGCGGTCCCCTCGCGCCGGGCCTGCGCGCGGATGGCGGCGCAGGACGAGGCGGGGGAGCGGCGAGAGAGCACCTCGGCGGCGCCGGCGCGGACGCCGCGATCCGGATCGCGCTCGAGGAGCGGGCGCAGCGTGGCGTCGAGCTTCTCCCGGGGGACGAGCCGGCCGAGGCCGCGGATCGCGGCGCGGCGGACGGCGCGCGGCTCGTGGGTGTCGGCCGCGAGCGAGCGGTGCAGCTTCTCGGCGCGCGCGCCGCCTATGGCGGCGAGCCCCTCGAGCGCGAGGGCGCGGCGGGTGGGGAGCGCGTCGGAGGCCGCGACCTCGGCGAGCACCGGCTCGGCGTCCGGCCCGAGCGCGCGCCAGGTCTCCGGCCGGATCGGACGATCGATCGCGCCGAGGAGCTCGAGCGTCCTCGCGCGCACGGCGGGATCGCACGGGCGGGCCCCGGCCTCCGGCGCGCTCGCGCCGGGGGGCGTGCACGCGGGCGCGCGGGCGGCACCGGTGGAGGAGACGAGGGCGAGCGCGAGGGCGGCGAGGGCAGCGGTCATGGAGGCTCCGTCAGCGGACCGCAGGGTTGAGGCGCATGACCTCGGACTGCTGCGGCGTGACCGACCCGTTCGAGCGGGTGTCGTCGAGCAGCCAGAACATGAGGTTCGAGGCGCCGGCGCAGGTGGTGCCTGCGCCGGAGCAGTCGGCGCCGGTCACGTCGAAGGGCGTCTGCGAGGGGTCGGTGAGCTTGTCCTCGCAGGTCGCCCGATCGGCGACCGGCGCGCAGGTCGCGCAGGCGCAGGTGGGCGTGTCGGAGAGCGGGTCGAACATCGTGCCGGACCGCTCGGTCGTGTGGTACAGGCCGAGCCAGTGGGACGCCTCGTGCGCCACGATGAAGGCCATGCGGTCCGTGCCGCAATGCGCGATGTCGACCGTCCCGCCGCAGCTCCCCATGCCCAGGTCCGCGAGCGTCACCACCGCCCCCCCGTTCACGGTGCCGGGGACGCCGGACGGGCCGGGGATCGAGCCGTCGATGCCGACGATCGCGAACGGGTCGTTCGGGTCGTTCGCGGTGACGGTGAGCTCGTCCACGAGGAAGAGGTGGATCGACGGGCGCTGCGCCTCGGCGAGCGTGAAGAGCTGCGAGAGCGGATCGCACGGGCCGGTGGAGTCGATGTTCACGTTCGCGTACCTCGACTGCGCCCACGCCGGCAGGTCGTGGAGCACCACGCTGCCGAGGCAGAGGCCCGCGTGTCCGAGCACCGCCGCCACGCTCTGGAACAGGCGCGCGAGCTGCGGGTCGTGCGCGAGCCCCGCCGCGGTCGCGCTCGCCGACGCGACGTAGACGTCGACGTCGAGCGTGCCGGTGGAGGTGATGGGGCCCGCGCGCGTGAGGACCTGCACGTCGTAACGGCTCGAGCTGCTCCCCCCGGTGCACCCCGACATCGCGGCGCACTCGTAGGCGTAGTCGTTGACCGTGAGCGTCCAGGTGCCGGGCGGCAGCCCGCCCGCGCTGCGCGCGGCGTCCAGGCCGGGGGAGGTGTTGGGGAGCGTGAGCGCGCCGGAGACGGGCGTGAACCCCCCGTAGTAGCCGAGGAGGCCGGTGTAGTCGGGATAGCCGTTCGCGTCCTGGGGGATCTTGGCGAGCTCGTCGTAGAAGACCCGGGAGTCGGGTGCGGTGACGCCGGTGGGGACCACCGAGTTCGGGATCCCGAACGCGCACTGTCCGCTCACGCACTGCACCCCGGCCCCGCAGTCCGCCGTCACGCCGCACGCCTGCCCGGTCTCGAGGTAGACGAAGTCGGGCGCCGAGCCGGCGACCTCCTGGGAGACCACCGTCACGCTCCAGGTCCCCGGCGGCACCTGGAACTGCGCCTGGGCGCCGACCGGGAGCTCCCCGAGCGATTGGGCCCCCGGGTACACCGGCGCGCGGATGGGGGTCTGGCAGGCGGTGCCGGGATCGGGCGCCGTCATGGGATCGCCGAGGACGGCCGTGGGGTGGGAAGGCGGCGAGCAGGCCGCGGAGACGGGCGCCGCCGCCGCACACTTTCCGGCGATGCAGACGAGGACGCCGCCGCAGTCGATCGCGGCCTTGCACGTCTTTTCGGTCCCGCTGCTCTTCGACCCGCCGCCACAGGCGAGCGCGCAGGCGAAGGCGAGGACCGCGGCGGGGGCGAGTCGTCTGCGCACCGTCCGACATCCTAAGCTCCACCGCGGGGCCCGGCGACCCGCGAGGACGGGGCGCCTCAACGCGGGAGCTCCCCGTGGAACGCGCGGTCGAGCAGATCCGCGAGCACGCGGGCGGTGAGCCCCCACACGACGCGCGCCGGATCGGCGTGGAACGACCACACCCGCCACTGGCCGGTCGCTGCGTCCACCTCCTCGAACGGCACCCGCACCGAGAGGAGCGCCGCGGCGGCCTCGGCCGGAAGCCGCGCCGGATCCCACAGCGAGGCGCGCCGGTTCCCCGGGTCGAGCAGCCGGGCGAGCGGCAGCTCGAACGGCTCGGAGACCTCGGCCTCGGCGCGCACGAAGGCGGGGGGCGGGGCGGGCACCGCCGCGACCACGGGGGTGACGACGTAGCGCGCGATGCTCGGGACGTCGTCGAGCGCGCCGAGCAGCTCCACGCCGCCGGGCGCGAGCCCGACCTCCTCGTCGGCCTCGCGCAGCGCCGCGGCGAAGGCGCTCTCGCGCGGCGCGCAGCCGCCACCGGGGAACGAGATCTCGCCCTTGTGGTGCGGGAGCGTCTCGGTGCGGCGGGTGAAGAGCAGCGTGGGGCCCTCGGGCCGCGCCAGGATCGGGACGAGCACGCCCGCGCGCCGGAAGCCGGGCACCTCGAGCGCGCGCGCCGGCCGCTCGGCGAGCGCGGCGCGAACGCGGGCGATCGCCTCCTCGAAGCTCGGAGCGGGCGCGGCCATCGCCCGTGCTCATAACCGGACGGCGCCCTCGCCGCGAGCGGGCGGGCGGGCGGTCAAGCCGCGCGGGTTGACAACCCGGTGGCCGAATGGGGACAACCGGAACGTGCGCAGCGACATGATCAAGAAGGGGTTCGAGCGGGCCCCCCACCGCAGCCTGCTCCGCGCGACCGGCCTCACCGACGCCGACTTCGACAAGCCGTTCGTCGGGATCGCGAACAGCCACGTGGACATCATCCCGGGCCACTTCTTCCTCCAGGAGTACGGCCGGATCGCGAAGGACGAGATCCGCAAGGCGGGCGGCGTCCCCTTCGAGTTCAACACCATCGGCGTGGACGACGGGATCGCCATGGGGCACGCGGGCATGCTCTACAGCCTGCCTTCGCGCGAGCTCATCGCCGACTCGATCGAGACGATGATGAACGCGCACTGCCTCGACGCGCTCGTCTGCATCCCGAACTGCGACAAGATCGTCCCCGGCATGGTGATGGGCGCGCTCCGGGTGGACGTGCCGACGGTGTTCGTCTCCGGCGGGCCGATGAAGGCGGGCCACAAGGCGGACGGCACGCCCATCGACCTCACCACGATGTTCGAGGCGGTCGGCAAGCGCGCCCGCGGGGAGATGGGCGACGCCGAGCTGCACGACATCGAGTGCCGCGCCTGCCCCTCCGGCGGCTCGTGCTCCGGGATGTTCACCGCGAACTCGATGAACGTCCTTTGCGAGGCGATGGGCATCGCGCTCCCCGGCAACGGGACCATCCTGGCGCTCACCCCGGAGCGCGAGGCGCTCCTGCGCCGCGCGGCGCGCCGGGCGGTGGAGATCGCCGGCGACGAGCGCTTCCGGCTGCGGCGCATCGTCACGAAGGACGCCATCCACAACGCGATGGTGGTCGACATGGCGATGGGCGGCTCGTCGAACACCGTGCTGCACATGCTCGCCATCGCGCGCGAGGCGGGCGTCGCCCTCGACCTGAAGGACATCGAAGCGATCGCGGGGAAGGTCGCGCACATCGCGAAGATCGCGCCGTCGCTGTCCACCGTGCACATGGAAGACATCCACCGCGCGGGCGGCGTCCCGACGGTGCTGCACGAGGTGGCGCGGCGCGGGGGGCTCGTCCGCGAGGACGCGCTCACCGTGAGCGGCGAGACGGTCGGCGAGCGCATCCGCGAGGCGGAGATCAAGGATCGCACCGTGATCCATCCGCTCGAGGAGGCCTACTCGCCCGTGGGCGGCCTCGCGGTGCTGTTCGGCAACCTCGCGCCGGAGGGCGCGGTGGTGAAGACCGCCGGCATCGAGCCCTCGATGCGGAGGTTCACCGGCCGCGCGATCTGCTTCGACTCGCAGGACGAGGCGACCGCCGGGATCATGGCCGGCAAGGTGAAGCCCGGGCACTTCGTGGTCATCCGCTACGAGGGGCCGAGGGGCGGGCCGGGCATGCAGGAGATGCTCTCGCCCACGGCGCTCATCCAGGGCATGGGCCTCGGCGACCAGGTCGCGCTCGTCACGGACGGCCGCTTCTCCGGCGCGACGCGCGGCGCCTGCGTCGGGCACGTGTCGCCGGAGGCCGCCGAGGGCGGGCCCCTCGGCCTCGTGCAGGACGGCGATCCCATCACCATCGACGTGGCGGCGCGCGCGCTCACCGTGGACGTCCCCGACACGGAGCTCGCCCGGCGGCGCGAGGGCTTCCGCCCGAAGCGCAAGGAGGTCCGCTCCTCCTGGCTCAGGCGCTACGCGCTGCTCGTGTCGAACGCGTCCGCGGGCGCGGTCATGAAGACGGAGCTGTAGGACATGTTCGAACGGGGGCTGCGCCCTCAGGATCCTACACATCTGGCGTTCAGCGCCCCGCCGTGATCTACCCTCGCCATGGACATCCGCGGCGAGGTCGACACGGCGGACTTCGGTGACAAGCGGCTGAGCAAGCGGCTCGTTCGCCTCGCGGAGCAGATCGCGAAGGCGCCCGATCGGAGCTTCCCGAAGGCGGCCGGATCGGACGCGGCGCTGGAGGCCACGTACAGGTTTCTCGGAAACGAGGCCGTAACCCCCGAGGTGGTGCTGGTACCGCACGTTCGCGCCACCGTCAGTCGGTGCGCGAGCGCGGGCGCCGTCGTGGTCGCGCACGACAGCTCGGAGTTCCGGTTCAGCTCGGAGCGCGAAGGTCTCGGCCGAATAGCAGGTGACACGACGCACGGCTTCCTCGGCCACTTCGCGCTCGCGGTGGCTGCTCGCGACCGCGCGCCCCTCGGCGTGCTCGGCATCGAAACCGTGTTTCGTGAGCGCGGGGGCCGGACGCCACGCCATCGCGAGCGTCGGCCCATGGAAGACAAGGAGTCGCGTCGCTGGGTGGACCTCGTTCGGCGCGCGGACGCGGAACTCGGCGAGCGCGTTTCCGCGGTGCATGTCATGGATCGCGAAGCCGACGGATACGAGCTGTTCGCGGCACTCGCGTCGGAGAACCGACGCTTCGTCGTTCGGCTGCAGTTCGACCGCGCCACAGAGACTGCGCTGGGGCGGGGCCGCATCAGCGATGTCCTCAGGGGCAAGAGGGCGCTGCTCACGCGGCAGGTGGCGCTCTCGGCGAGGTCGCCCCAACGGCGAGATCCTCCGAGCCGAGCGAAGAAGCATCCCTACCGGAGGGAGCGTTCGGCAACGCTCTCCGTGACCGCCTGCTCCGTGACGATCCTGCGCCCCTCACATCTCGGCGCGCGCGTTCCCGAACGCCTGCGCCTCAACGTGGTGCGCGTTCGCGAGAAGAACGTCGGGCGTGGCATCGATCCGGTCGAGTGGCGACTGGTCACGACCGAGCCCGTCGAGACCGCCGAAGACGTGGCAGCTATCGTCGACGCGTACCGCGCCCGGTGGGTTATCGAGGAGTTCTTCCGCGCGCTGAAGCAGGGATGCGCGTACGAGAAGCGCCAGCTCGAATCGAAGCACGCGCTCCTGAATGCGCTCGCGGTGTTCACACCCATCGCCTGGCAGCTGTTGGCGTTACGCCAGCTCTCCCGCGATGACGCAGATCTGCCGGCGGACCGCGTCCTCTCCCCCCTCAAGCTGATGCTCCTGCAGCGGCACCCCGACGTGAAGCTCCGGGAGGAACCCACCATTCGCGACGCGATGTTCGCCGTCGCGAAGCTCGGCGGGCATATCAAGAACAACGGCGAACCGGGCTGGCAGGTGCTCGGAAGGGGCTACGAAGACCTGCTGTTACTCGAGCGCGGAGCGGCGCTGGCCCTCAGGATGTGATCAATCCTGAGGGCTGCGCCCCCGCCCCGCCGACGGCTGGCCGCCGTCGTCGGGGACCCACCCCTGCTCGCCGGGTCCCGTGCGCCGCCGCGAGCGGCTTCGCCGCTTCCGCGGCGTCGCCCCGGCGGGCTCGCTTCGCTCGCCTGTTTCGCGAATCATTGATCGGCCGCTCACCCCCTGCGCTCCCAGACCGCCGCGAAGAACCCGTCCGTCCCGTGCCGGTGCGGCCAGGTCCGCACGAACCGCTCTCCCGTGATCACCGCCGGGTCCGCGGCGGGCGCCACGCGCACGTACTCCGGGTGCCCCGCCTCGAAGGCGAGCGCCACCTCCTCGTCCTCCTGCCGCCGGAACGTGCAGGTCGCGTAGACGAGCCGGCCGCCGGGCCGGACGTGGCGCGCGGCGCGCGCGAGGATCCCGAGCTGCAGCGCGGGGAGCGCCGGGAAGCTCGCCGGATCGATCCGCCAGCGCTGGTCCGGCCCGCGGCGCAGCGCGCCCAGCTCGGAGCAGGGCGCGTCCACCAGGACGCGATCCGCGAGGAGCGCCTCCGGCGCCGCGGCGCCCTGGATCACCACGGAGGGTCCAGCGCCCGCGCGCGCCGCCCGCACGCGCAGCCGGTCGAGCCGCGCGGCGTCGGGATCGACGGCGAACACGCGCCCCGCCGCGCCGACGTCCGACGCGAGCAGGAGCGTCTTCCCGCCCGCGCCCGCGCAGGCGTCGAGGATCGTCTCCCCCGGTCGCGCTCCGACGAGCGCGCCGAGGAGCTGGCTCCCCTCGTCCTGCACCTCGACGATCCCGGCGCGGTGGGCCTCGAGGCCGAAGACGTTGGGCCGCGCCGAGGTGACCACGAGGCAGGCGGGGGCGAGGCGCCCGGCCCGGGTCGCGACGCCTTCCGCGGCGAGCCGCGCGGCCGCCGCCTGGCGCGTGGCGCGGAGCAGGTTCACGCGCAGGCAGATCGGCCCGGGGAGGTCGAGCGCGTCGGCGAGCGCGTCCGCCTCGTCCCCGGCCGCAGCGACGAGCTCTGCCGCGAGCCAGTCGGGGAGCGAGGCGCGATCGGCGAGGGCGGTGGGCGCCGGTCGGGGCGGGGGCAGCGCGCCCGGCGCGAGCGCCGCGAGCGTCTCCGCGTCGGGGCGGAGGGCGAGGTCGCGCAGCAGCGCGCCGAGGAGCAGGCGCGGCGGCGCGTCCGGATCGCCGAGCTGGGCCCGCAGGCGGCGCCGCCACAGCGCCACGCCGAAGAGCGCCTCCGCGAACGCCCGTCGCGCCTCGCCCGGAAGCGCGCGCTCGCCGCGCAGGACGCGATCGACCACCCGCTCCGCTGCCGCGCCGCCGAGGATCTCCGCGAGCGGCGCGTCGAGCGCGGCTGCCCGTCCGGCGAGCGCGTGCCAGGGGATCTCGCGCAGCCGCTCCTCGGGTCTCGGTCGCACGGGCGCATCCTCCGCGCGAGCCGGGCCTCGGTGCAAGCCGCCCGCCGGGCGGGTGACGGCGCGCATCAGGTGAGCACGTAGAGGATGGGGACCTCGACCGACTGCTCCTCCGACGGGCGAGGAAACGGGGCCGAGGCGCGGACGTCCTCGAGGGCGCACTCGTCGAGGACCTGCCTTCCGCTCGACTTCACGACCCGAAGGTCGGCGACGCTCCCGTCCGTCCGGATCGTGAAGGCGACTCGCACGAGGCCCGTCCAGCCCATGGCCGCGGCGACGATGGGGTAGGGCCGCGTGGAGGCGCGCTCCTGGATGCGCCGAACGATCTCGCGCTGGTGCAGGACGAGCCACTCCGACGCCTCGACGCCCCCCGGCGCGATCCCGCCGCCGGCGCCTCCTCCGCCGCGCGGGAGCCGGCTGTACGGATCGCCGCCCTTGCCGGAGAAGGCGACCTCCCCGCCGGTGAGCGCCGGCAGCTCCCCCGGGTCCACCGCCTCGAGCGGCGGTGCGCTGGCGGAGACGGGCACGTTGGGAGGGACGAGGCGGCGGGGATCCGGGCGACGGGCGGGCCCGGGGGCGGGGCTCAGCGGCCCCGGAGCCCGGCGCTCGGGGGCGGGGGCCGGCGAGGGCAGCAGGAGCCGCTCGCGCAGCGCGCCCGGAGGGACGAGCAGGACGTCGAGCGGGACGGCCGGCCGCGGCGGCGGCGGCGGTGACCGGGTCGCGACCCAGACCACGAGCGCGTGCGCGACCACGGCCCCGCCGGTGAACCCGAGCCGCCGCGCCCCCACCGGCTCGCGCGAGATCACCCTGAACCCCCGATCCGCCGCCACCTTGCCTCTTCTCCACCGCGGGTCACTACGACGCGGCGTTCCGGGAGCCTAGATAGCATCGATCCGGGCGCTCGCCTCCGTCCCCCGCTACACTGTGATGGGGTAGCGGTGCCCTCCTCGAGCTGCCGGCCGGCGCGGGCTCGCGTGCCCGGCCCTTCGAGAGAGAGCGGTGCGCCGCGCGTGAAGGAAGGCATGCGATACGGATCGGGAACGGCGCGCCGGCTCGCGCTCGGCTTCGGGGCGCTGGTGCTCCTCTTCGCCGCGGCGTCTGCGGTCGCCATCGCGGGCTCGATGCGGATCCACCGCGGGCTCACCGAGATGAAGTCGCGCGAGGAGGGGGTCCGCCTCTCGCTCGAGCTCGCGAGCGCGGTGCGCGACCAGTACGCGCACCAGGCGCACACCATCATCATCGGCGACACCTCGCACCTCGGCTTCTACGCTACCTCGCGCGAGACCGTGCTCCGGCTCACGCGCGCGCTCCGTCAGGCGGCGGAGGAGCCGGAGGAGCGCGCGCTCGTGGACCGGATCGAGGCGGAGAGCGGCCGGCTCGATGGCATCTTCCGCGAGCGGATCGTGCCGGCCGTGCTCTCGGGCGAGCACGCGAGCGTGAAGCTCGAGCACGGCCGCGCCCAGCTCGTCGTGACGCGGATCCAGGACCTCACCCAGGCCCTCGTCGAGCGCTTCGAGACCAAGATCCGCGCCTTCCGCCAGGAGGCCGAGGCCGTCCAGCGCCGGACGCTCGGGTTCCTCGTCGGGCTCCTCGTCGCGGCGCCGGGGGTGGCGGTGATCGTCTCGGTGGTGATCGGCCGGTCGATCGCGACGCCGGTCGCGCAGCTCCAGGCGGGCGCGGCGCGCATCGCGGCAGGGGAGCTCGACGCGCGCATCGAGGTGCACGGGGCCCCCGAGCTCGAGGCGCTCGCGCGGCAGTGGAACGCCACCACCGCCGCCCTGCGCGAGCACCAGGACCGCCTGGTGGAGTCGGAGAAGCTGGCCGGGATCGGCCGCCTCGCCGCCGGGGTCGCCCACGAGATCAACAACCCGCTCGGCGTCATCCTCGGCTACGCGAAGCTCCTCCGGAAGAAGGCCGACCCTGCGGTGGCCGAGGACCTCGCGGTCATCGAGGAGGAGACCCTGCGCGCGAAGGAGATCGTGGACGGGCTGCTCGACCTCTCCCGGCCGCTGCCGGCCGCGGCGCAGCCGGTCGATCTGCGGGCCCTCACCGACGACGTCGTCTCCCGGCTGCGGGACGCGCGGCTGCTCGAGGGCGTGGTGGTGTCGGTCGCCGGCGGCGCCGTCGCGCCGGGCCACCCCGAGAAGCTCCGGCAGGTCCTCGTGAACCTCGTGCGGAACGCCGCCGAGGCGGCCGGTCCGGGCGGGAGGGTGGCGGTCCGCCTCGCGGCGCAGGACGGCACCGCGGAGGTGTCGGTGGAGGACTCCGGACCCGGCATCGACACCGCCGACCGCGGGAAGCTGTTCGAGCCCTTCTTCACCACGAAGCCCCGCGGGACCGGCCTCGGGCTCGCCGTGTCGCGCGCCATCGCGCGGGCGCACGGCGGAGATCTGGCGGCCGACGCGGGCGACGGCGGGGGCGCGCGCTTCGCGCTCAGGCTCCCGGCCCGCGCGGGCCGGGCGGAGGCGTAGATGGAGCCGGTGCGGATCCTCGTCGCGGACGACAAGGAGAACATGCGCAAGCTGCTCGCGAAGATCCTCGCGGACGGCTTCGAGGTCGAGACCGCGCAGGACGGCGCGAGCGCGCTCGCGCTCGTGGCGACCCGCGCCTACGACGTCGTGATGACCGACATCCGCATGCCCGGCGCGGACGGCTTCGAGCTCCTCGCGGCGGTGAAGGCGCGCGCGCCGACCACCGAGGTGGTCATGATGACGGGCTACGCGACCGTCGCCGACGCCGTGCGCGCGATGAAGCAGGGCGCGTTCGACTACCTCGAGAAGCCGTTCGACCCGGACGCCGCGCTCGCGGTCGTGGCGCGCGCCGCCGAGCACAAGCGGCTCGTGGACGCTGCCCGCCGCACCGCCGCACCCGGCGACGAGGACGCCTTCCACAACCTCATCGGCCGCAGCGCCCGGATGCGCGAGGTGTACGCGCTGCTCGAGAAGGCCGCGCAGGTGGACGCGACCGTGCTCGTGCTCGGCGAGACCGGCACCGGCAAGGAGCTCGCCGCGCGCGCCGTCCACTACCACTCCGCGCGGCGCGAGCGCCGCTTCGTCGCGGTGAACTGCGGCGCGCTGCCGGGCGAGCTCGTGGAGAGCGAGCTGTTCGGCCACGCGCGCGGCGCGTTCACCGGCGCCGCCGCCGCGAAGCGGGGCCTGTTCGAGGAGGCGGAGGGCGGCACGCTCTTCCTCGACGAGGTCGGCGAGCTGCCCCTGCCCGCGCAGGTGAAGCTCAACCGCGCCCTCCAGGAGAAGGAGATCCGGCGGGTGGGCGAGAGCACGCCGGTGAAGGTCGACGTCCGCATCATCGCCGCGACCCACCGGGACCTCCGCGACGAGGTTCGGGCCGGCCGGTTCAGGGAGGACCTCTTCTACCGGCTCAACGTGATCGCGGTGACGCTCCCGCCCCTGCGCGAGCGCGCCGAGGACACGCCGCTCCTCGCCGCGCACTTCCTCGAGAAGCACGCGCGCGCGCTGCGCCGGAACATCACCGCCATCGAGCCGGAGGCCCTCGTGCGGCTCGCGAGCCACGAATGGCCGGGCAACGTGCGCGAGCTCGAGAACACCATCGAGCGCGCCGTGGCGGTGGCGGGCGGGGACCGCATCACGCTCGCGGACCTCACTCCCGAGATCGCCTCCACGCCCGCCGTGGCGACGCCCGCGGGGGCGCTCGCCGCCCTGCCCTACCGGGACGCGGTCGCGGGCGCGCGGGAGCGGGTCACGCGCGAGTACCTGGTCGCGCTCCTGAGGGAGTTCGAGGGGAACGTCACGCGCGCGGCGGAGCGGGCGGGGCTCGAGCGGGAGAGCCTCCACCGCCTGCTCCGCAAGCACGGGCTCCGCTCCGAGGACTTCAAGGCGCCGTGAGCCCCGGTCGAGCGCCCCTTCGCGCTCGGCGCTCTCCGGGGGAGCGAGCGGGCGCCATCCCGCGGCGCGACAGAAATCGGGGCGCCCGGAGAATTCGTGCCCGGGCCGCGCCGTTTGTATTCACGAGTGCGAGACCCAGCCACCGCAGCAGCGCTCCCCCGTGCGCGAGACCCCCGGCCCTTCCCGCGTCCCGACGGACTCGACGTCGTCCGGGCCGGGCGCTTCGGCGTGCAGTACGAGCCCATCGTCGAGGTCGCCACGGGCCGGCTCCACGCCTACGAGGCCCTCGCGCGCTTCCACCGGCGCGACGGCGTGGCGGTCCCGCCCGCGGTGGTCTTCGAGCGGCTGCGGGCCGCGCCGGAGCTGCTCGTCCGCACCGAGCTCGCCCTGAAGCGCCTGCAGGTGAAGGAGGCGCCGGGGCCGCGCGTGTTCCTGAACGTCAGCCCGGAGATCTGGTCCCTCGCCGCCGCGAGCTTCCAGGAGGTGTTCGCCTCCTCGCGCGTGGCGGTGGTGGTCGAGGCCGTGGAGTGCGTGCACGCGAACGCCGTCGGGCGCGGCGCGACGATGCTCCGCGATCTCGCGGAGGCGGGCATCCCGGCGGCGCTCGACGACCTCGGCGGCGCGAACGTGTTCGTGAGCGTGGAGGAGCTCCACCTCGCCCGCGTCCTCAAGCTCGACCGCTCCGTGCTCCGCAGCGTGGGCGACCCGTCGCGGCGCGCGATGCTCGACTCGCTCCTCGCGTTCGCCGGACGGACCGGGAAGCGCGTCGTCGCGGAGGGGGTCGAGACCGCGGCGGACTTCGCCCTCGTGCGCGGGCTCGGCATCGGCTTCGCGCAGGGGGACCTGTTCCGCGAAGGCTACCGGCGGGTGCTCCCGCGTCACCAGCACTGATGGGCGGCGTGGGCCGCCTCGGGGGCCTCGACAGCGCGGGCCGGGCGCGGCAGAACCCGCTCAGGTGACCGTCCTCCTCTACGTGCTCGGCGCGGCGGCGATCGTCGCGGGCATCGCCGGCCTGGTCCTCCCGATCCTGCCCGGCTCGCTGCTCCTCGTCGCGGGCGTCGTGCTCGTCGCGTGGGCGGAGGACTTCACCCGCGTCGGCTGGGGCACGGTCGCCTTCGCGGCCGTGGTCGGCGCGCTCATGTGGCTCGTGGACCTCGCCGCGGCCGCGCTCGGGGCGAGGGCGTTCGGCGCGTCGCGGCGATCGATCCTCGGCGCGAGCGTGGGGCTCCTCGTGGGCCTGTTCCTCGGTCCCGCCGGCGTCGTCCTCGGCCCCATCGTCGGTGCCGTGCTGTTCGAGCTCACCCGCAACCCCGACCTGCGCGCGGCGGGGCGCGCCGGGGCGGGCGCGTTCGTCGGCTTCGTGCTCGGCAATGCGGTGAAGGTCGCGCTCGCCTTCGTGCTGGTCGGCGTCCTCGTGCTCGCGCTCGTGGTTTGAGGGTGCGAGGGGAGCGCGCCGGGAAGGAGCCCGACGGCCGCGAGCGAATCGAGCCGAAGCGGGTCGTCCGCCCCCGCTGGATCACTCCACGTCGACGCGCGAGAGCGTGCCCCGCGCGGACTCCTCGCGCGGGGAGGCGCAGGCCTCGAACGAGTGAGGCGACTCGCGTCCCTCCGCGTCGATCGCGGAGACCCGGTAGCAGCGCCGCTCGGCGGACCGGGCCGTCGCGCTGAACACCGTCTTGCCCGTGGAGCCGATCCGGCCGCCCTTGTCCCAGTACACCGCGTAGACGACGCCGCTGTCGGACGAGGGCTCCCAGAACAGCGCGATCGAGCTGGCCGACTCCGGCTCGGCACGCAGCGCCGCGGGGGCCCCCGGGACGCCCGGCGCGGCGGTCGTCGCGCAGGCGGGCCCGCGCGGCGGGGAGCGGTTGCCGGCGGCGTCGAGCGCCACGACGGCGTAGCAGGCCTCGCTCGACGGCGAGAGGCCCGCGTCGACGTGGTGCCTGAGGCGCGCGTCCACCCGCGCGACGACGGTGCCGCCGCGCTGGATCTCGTAGCTCGTGACCGCCACGTCGTCCGCCGCGGCGCCCCAGACGAGCGCCATCCGCGTGGGCGAGTTCGGCAGCACGGCGATGCGGCTCGGAGCCGACGGGGGCGTGAGATCCGGGGTGGTCGCGCAGGCGCGCTTCGAGGGGGCGGAGACGTTGCCGGAGGCGTCGTGCGCGCGGACGACGTAGCAGTACTCGCGCGCCGGCCGGAGGCCCGCCTCGCTCGCGCTCGTGGCCTCCGTCGCGGCGACGACCTTGTCGTCGCGGAGGACCTCGTAGCCCTGCACGCCGAGCTCGTCCGTGGACGCGGTCCAGCGGAGCTCGACGCGCGTGTCCGACTTGGCGGTCGCGACGACGCCGGATGGCACGCTCGGGGCGGTGAGATCCGGGGGCGTCGCGCAGGCGGGCCCGCCCTCCGCGGAGCGGTTCCCGGCGGCGTCGAGCGCACGCACCGTGTAGCAGTAGCGCTGCGTCGGGCGCAGTCCCTTCTCGAGGGCGGCGAGGTCACTCGCCGTCGCGACCACGCTTCCGTCGCGCAGGAGCTCGTAGGCGGTGACGCCCACGTCGTCGGCCGATGGCGCCCAGTGCACGCGGACCGCGCGCTCTCCCTGCGCGTCGGCGACGACCGGGTCCGGCCGCGTGGGCGGCGTGAGGTCGGGGGTGGTCGCGCAGGCGGGCCCGGCGGCGGGCGAGACGTTCCCCGCGGCGTCGTGCGCACGCACCGTGTAGCAGTAGGTCTGGGCGGGCGCGAGGCCGGACTCGGTCACCGCCGTCCCCGGCACCCTCGCGACGATCGCCTCGGCGCGCAGCACCTCGTACCCCGCGACGCCGACGTCGTCGCTCGCGGCGTCCCAGCTCACGACGACCTGCCGCTCTCCGCGCGCCTCGGCCCTGAGCGCGGTCGGCGCGGTCGGGGGGCTCTGGTCCGGAGTCTCCGCGCAGGCGGGCCGGGTCGGGCCGGAGCGGTGCCCCGCGGCGTCCAGGGCCACGACCGTGTAGCAGTGGCGGATGCGCGGCCTGAGGCCGTCGTCGGTGAAGCCCGCGTGCGCGACGATGCCCGCGGCGCTTCCGTCGCGGAAGACCTGGTATCCCGTCACGTCCCCGGCCTGCTCCGCCGGCTCCCACGCGAGCACGATGCGCGAGGGCGAGAGCGCCGCCGCCGTGAGCAGGCGCGGCGGGGCAGGTCTCGGCGCGGCCGGAGCAGCCGGGGCGGCGGCGGGCGCGGGCGCGCTTCCACCGTCCGCCTGCGCCTCCGTGCTCGGCTCCACGGCAGCTGGGGCGGGCGAGGGCGCCGCTGCCTCGACGCGCTGCGGAGCGGCGGCCGGAGGCGGGGTCACGGTTGGTGAATGTGGAGCCTCGTGCGCTCGCTCGCAGGAGACCGAGGTCACGGCGAGCCAGAGGGCGGCGAGGGTGGCGGAGCGAGAGCGCGTCGGCATGCGGTTGTCCCCTCGCGTGAGCTCCAGGAGGAGAGGTGCGGACGTTGTCCGGAAACCAACGCCTCGGAGACCAGGCTAGCACACACAGGCCCGCATCTCTCCCCCCTTCAGGGCGCCGCGTGGCTTGACCCAGAGCAAGGGCTGGTGGGGAGCTTGTCCGCACCCAGGGGGCGGACTAACTCGGACCCAGTGCAGGACCTGCCGCTTACCAAGAAGCTCGGAGCGGGCGAGCGCGGGCGCGCGCGCCCCCTCGTGCTGCACGTCGAGGACGACGAGGCGACCCGTTACCTCGTCGCCCGGCTGCTGACCCGCGGCGGCTTCGACGTGGTCTCGGCGGCGACCGGGCGCGAGGCGATGCTGCGGCTGTCCGAGCGACCTGACGCCATCCTGCTCGACGTGAAGCTCCCCGACATCACCGGCTTCCAGCTCTGCCGGCACCTGCGCGGCGATCCTCGGGCGGCGACCGTCCCCATCGTCCACCTCTCGGCGAGCCACGCGCTGCCGGACGATCAGCGCTATGGCCTCTCCGTCGGGGCCGACGCGTACCTGGTTCACCCCGTCGACGGCGCGGTCCTCACCGAGACGCTCCGCCGGCTCATCGACCGCGCCACCGAGGGGCGCGGGCCGCCGAAAGGCTGACGGGCGCTCGGGGGCTCCCGGCGAGAGGCACGAGAGCCCAGGTTCTGCCCGGCGCCGGAGCGCGGCCCCTGGCGTGCGGCGTCGGGAAGTGGTGCGCCGAACGTGCCGCTTCCGGCCGACCCGGCGAGAACGAGGGTGAGGCACTCCTGCCGAGAGTGACGATGTCCGACAGGCCTGACCGCGCGGCCGCCGCGCCTCCGTGGTCCTACGCCGCGGCGCTCGCGCTCGCCGCCGCAGGACTCGCGATCACGTACGTCCTCCTCGGGGCGCTCGGCGGTGAGCGGTACGTCTTCGTCCTCGCCGCGGTCGCGCTCGCTGCGGTCCTCGGCGGCACCGCGCCGGGGCTCGTCGCCGCCGCGGCGAGCACGGCCGGCTTCGCCTGGCTGTTCCTCGAGCCCCGGGGGAGCCTGCGCGTCGCGAGCCGCTCCGACCTGCTCGCGCTCGCCGGGTACCTCGCGAGCGCGAGCGTCATCGCGGTGGCGGTCGGCGCCTTCCGGGCCGCGGATCGCCGCACGCGCCGCGCGCTCGCCGAGACGCGCGCCGCGCAGGAGCGCCTGCGCCTCATGACCGAGGGCGTCCACGCGCACGCCATCCTGCTCCTCGATCCGAACGGGCTCGTCACGGGCTGGAACGCCGCCGCGGAGCGGCTCACCGGCTGGCCCGAGGCCGAGATCCTCGGCAGGAGCTTCGCGCTGTTCCACACGCCCGAGGAGCGCGAGGCCGGCCGTCCCGAGCAGCTGCTCTGGCGGGCCACGCGGGACGCGCGCGCGGAGGAGGAGGGCCTCCGGGTGCGCAAGGACGGGACCCGCTTCTACGCGAGCGTCGTGCTGAGCGCGGTGCGGGACGAGCAGGGGCACCTCGGCGGGTTCGCCCACGTGCTGCGGGACGTCAGCGACCGGCGCCGCGCGGACGAGCTGGATCGGTTCATGATCGAGGCGGGCGCCGCGCTCGCCGAGTCGATGCACCCGGAGCGGATGCTCGAGCAGCTCGCGCGCCTCGCGGTCCCGGCCCTCGCCGACGCGTGCACGATCGAGACGCTCGACGAGGAGGGGCGCCTGCGGCTCGTCGCGCTCGCCCACGCGGACCCACGCCGCGAGCACGCGCTGCGAGACCTGCGGCTCCGCTTCCCGCCCGACCCGGCGACCTCGCCGGTGTGGCAGGTGCTCCGCAGCGGTCAGCCGGAGCGCGCCTCGGAGGGGGACTCCGCCGCGCTGGCCGCGCTCGCCCCGGACCCGGAGCACCGGGAGGCCCTGCGCTCGGAGGGCCTGCGCGCCTGGCTCGTCGTGCCGCTCGCGACCGGACGGCGGAACCTCGGGGTGCTCACGCTCGCCATCACGAGCCCCGACCGCGAGCTGGGCCCGCGCGAGCTCGGCGTCGCGCGCGACCTCGCACGCCGCGCGGCGCAGGCGATCCACAACGCGGGCCTGTACGTCGAGATGCAGCGCGCCGGGCGCGAGCGCGACGAGGTCCTCGCGATCCTCTCCCACGACCTGCGCGCGCCGCTCGGCGCCGTGTTCGCCTCCGCCCGGGCGCTCCGCTCCGACGCACCGGAGGGCCCGGGAGGCGAGCGGATCCGGCGCGGCGCCGCCGCGATCGAGCGCGCCGCGGAGGCCATGTCGCGCCTCGTCGCGGACCTGCTCGACCTCGCGAGCCTCGAGGCGGGCCGGCTCGTCGTCAACCGTCGACCCGAGCACACCGCCGCGCTCGTGCACGCCGCGGCGGACGCGCAGCGGGAGGCGGCCGGCCGCGCCGGGGTGACCCTCGTCGCGGAGGCCGCGGGGACCCTCCCCGACGTCGACGCGGACCGCGAGCGCGTCCTCCAGGTGCTCGGGAACCTGCTCGCCGACGCGCTCGACGGGACGGAGGGGGGCCTCGTCACGGTGCGGGCACGGGCCGTGGACGGCGGCCGCGCCGTCGCGTTCGAGATCGAGGACAGCGGGCGCATGATCCCGGAGGATCAGCTCGCGCACTTCTTCGACCGGTTCAGGCGCGGCCGCGGCGCCTCCGCGCGCGGCGCGGGCCTCGGGCTGGCGGTCGCGCGCGGCATCGTGGAGGCGCACGGCGGTCGCATCTGGGCGGAGAGCCGCTCCGGGCAGGGGAGCCGCTTCACCTTCACGCTCCCGGCGGCCGCGCCATGGCAGGCGCACTCGCCCGCCGAGGCGCTCGCGACGCGCGCCCCCGGGTGAGCGCTCGTCGTCAGCCGGCGACGGCGGTTTGCTCGAGCGCCGAGGTGCTCGCGGTGGGCAGCGCGAAGCGGACCATGGTGCCGACCCCCGGCGTGCTCTCGGCCCAGATCCGCCCCCCGTGCGCCTCGATCAGCGCGCGGGCGATCGCGAGGCCGAGGCCGGTGCCCGCGTAGGGCGCGGAGCGGCCCCGCCGGAACCGATCGAACACGTGCGGCAGCTCCTCCGCGGGGATCCCGGGCCCGGTGTCGCGCACCTCGAAGACGACGTGATCCCCCTCCACGCTCACGCTGATGGCCACGTGCCCGTGTGCGGTCGCCTTGACCGCGTTCGAGGTGAGGTTGCCGAGGACCTGCAGGACGCGATCGTGATCGCACGACACGAGCGGCAGCTCCTCCGGCGCGCGGCAGCGCACCTCGAGCCCCTTCGTCTCCGCCTGGGGGCGGATGACGTCCGCCGCCTCCCGCGCCAGCGTCTGCGGCGCGAGCGGCTCGCGATGCATCGACAGGCCGCCCCCCTCCAGGCTGGCGAGGTCGAGCAGGTCGCCGATGAGGCGGTTCATGCGGTCGCCCGCGCTCGCGATCCGCGCCGCGGTGGTGCGCACGCGCTCCGGATCCCCCGCCGCGGCGCCCCCGAGCAAGCGCGCGCCCATGACGATCGCGCTGAGCGGGGTGCGCAGGTCGTGGGAGACGATGGCGAGCACCTCGTCGCGGCGCCGCACGGCGTCCTCCGCCTCCTGCTGCGCGCGTCGCGTCTCGGTGACGTCCTGGAACGCCGCGACGGCGCCGGTGATGCGGCCGAAGGCGTCGCGGATCGGGGCGGCGTTGTTGAGGATCGTGGCGCGCGTCCCGTCGAAGCGCACGATGTCGATGAGCTCACCGGTCACGGTCTCGCCCCGGAGCACCGCGCGCTGGATGGCCCAGTCTCCGGGCGCGAGCGCGAGGCCGGTCTCCGCCCAGGCGCCCCGGTAGGCATCGAGCGCGGCGTCGCCGCCCCAGATGTGGCGGGCGTGATCGTTCGAGCTCGCGGCGCGGCCGTCGGGCCCGGCGATGACGACGCCGACGGGCAGCGTCCGCAGGATGGTCTCGAGCCGGAGCCGCTCGTCCTCGGCCACCTTGCGCGCCTCCACCTGCTCGGTGACCTCGGTCACGAGGAGGAGGACGTCGGCCCCGTTCTCGCCCGGGATGGGCCGCACCGACCAGCGCCACCAGGTCGCGCCGCGCGCGAGGCCGTCGTGCCGGTACTCGGGCGTGTCGGCGGGCTTGCCGGTCGCCGCGACCCTCCGGAGGACCTCGACGAGCCCGGACTCGCGCGCGTTCGGCACGAAGTCCTCGATCCGGAGCCCCTCGATCCCGAGCTGCGCGAACGGCGCGTCCAGGAACGAGAGGTAGGTCCGGTTGGACCACTTCGCGCGGAGGTCCCGCCCGTCGAAGATCACGATGCCGGCGGGCGCCTCGCGGAACACCGCCTCGAAGCGGCGGCGCTCCGCCTCGACGATCACGAGCGACTGCGCGGCCGCCGCCTCGGCGTGGCGGCGGTCGGTGACGTCGCGGAACCGCACGGCGACGTGCTCGAGCCGGCTGCCCTCGCGGACCGGCTGGTAGCTCGCCTCGACGCAGCGGCGCCCGGCGGGCAGGTCCGTCCAGAGCTCGTACTGCACCGACTCCCCGGAGAAGGCGCGCTCGATGCGCGGCGCCATCGCGTCGAACGCGTCGAGGCCGATGATCTCCACGAGCGGTCGCCCGAGCAGGTCCGCGGTGGGGAGCCCGCGCATCGCGGCGTAGGCGGGGTTCACAGCTCGCAGGCGCAGCCCGCGGTCGAGGAGGATCATCGAGTCCGGGGAGGTCTCGAAGATCCGCTCGTGCAGCACGAGCGAGGCGTTCGCGGCGACGAGCTTCTTCGCCATGTCGTCGAAGGCGCGCCCGAGGCGGACGATCTCTCCGGGACCGGTGACCTCGGCGAGGTCGGCGCTCCCGCGGCCGAGCTCCTGGACGTGCTGCTCGAGGCGGCGCAGCGAGCGGGCGATGCGCCGGGTGACGAGGATCGAGACCAGCACCGCCAGCGACGCCGCGGCGGCCCCGAGCCCCGCGGCGCGGGCGATGGCGGTGCGGAAGGGCGAGGCGACGTCGGCGAAGGAGCGGCTCGCGACGGCGGACCAGCCGACGAGGCTCACCGGCACCGCCGCCGTGATGGCGCCGCCGTCGGGGGTCCTCCGCGCGATCTCCCCGCCGCGGAGCGCCTGCGCGACCGCGCCCGTGTCGAGCACGCCGCCCGCCGGCCCGCCCGCGCCCGGCCGGCGGAAGACGATCTCGCCGCGGCGATCGGCGAGCGCGATGTCGGCGCGGCCGAGCCGCTCGAAGGGGAGGGAGAGCTCGCCGAGGCGCGTCGCGTCCACGGTGGCGAGGACGATCCCCTTGAGCTCGCCGCCTTCCCGGATCCCGCGCGCGATCGCGACGCTGCGCGCGCCGTCCGCGTCCGCCGCGCGGACGTCGCTCACGGTGAAGACCGCCCCGGCGAGGATCCGCCGCAGGTCGTCGCGCCCCGCCGTCGAGCGCCCGACGAGCCTGCGGTCGCTCGAGGCGACGAGACGCCCGTCGGGGGTCACCCAGGAGAGATCCCGGACGGAGACGTACTCCTGGTCGGCGCGAGCGAGGAGGAGATCGACCACGTCCGGCGCGAGCCGTCGCGTCGCGATCGCGTCGCCGACGAGCTCCTCCTGGCGGAGCACGTCGCGCACGAACCCGTCGAACGCGTGGGAGGCCGCGCGGGCGAGCTCGAGGTTCGCGTCGAGCTCGGCCTCGATGCGCTCGCGGTACACGACCGCCCCCGCGCACGCCGAGATGGCGACGAACGGAACGAGCCACGCGAGGACCACGAGGACCACGCGCCCCGTGATGGAGCGCCATAGCGGGATGCCCCCCATTGCTGCCGATCAACAGCTCACGCACCTCTGCGCATTCCGTACGCAAGGGTGGGCGCCGGTGCGTGCGCCCGCTCGGTGGGACGGAGGGCGAGCCCCTTCGCCTCGCGAGGTGCGTCACGGCTCCGCCCCGAGGGGACGTCCCCTGGAGCGTCGGGTTGCGCGGTGCGGGGCCGCTGCCAGCTTGTCGAGCAGCACCATGATCGAGATCCGCGACCCCGGCCTCCTCGCGAGCCTCATCGAGCTCGAGCTCGTGCGGTTCCGCCACGCGGAGGGCGTGCTCCGCGTCCCCTCCTCGCTCGTGGACCTGGCCGACGCGCTCGAGCGGGTCGCCGCGATCCTGCGCGAGGCCGACGACCGCGGACAGGCGGTGGACCTCGGCGACGGCGTGATGCGGCTCCTCCAGCAGTTCCGGGGCATGCTCCGCACGGTGGGCGGGGCGCCCGCCGAGGCGTGATTGCGCTGTCCGCCAGGGCTTTCCCCTGCCGCGGCGAACGCCGGCTGCCTGCGCTGTGGCTCACCCGCGCGGCCTGAAGCGCGCGGCGTCGATGATCGACCAGAGGTGGACGATCCACCCGAGGAACACGAGCCAGAGCAGGCCGGCGAGCACGAACATCACGAGCGCGAGGAGCGGGCGTCCCTGGATGAGCTGACCGAGCCCCGGGATGAAGAAGCTCGCCAGCGCCGCGATCACGTTGCCCGTCGATCCCTGTCCCGCCATGCCGTTCCTCCCGCCCCCGGGCAGCATAGCGAGGAGGGCGGGATCGCGCAGCCGAGGGTGGCGCGGGGAGGCGCCGCGCCGCGGCGGCGCGCGCCCGGCGTCGTTCACCCCGAGTGAGCGACGCTGTAGGCGTGTGAGCGCAACGGGCGTGTAGACGGTGTGTGAAATGTGGACGCGTGGAGGTGTCCTGTTCACAGGCCCTTTGGGGACATGGAAAAGCGACGCGCGATCGTCGGACAGTACGCGTCACCGACCGTGATTCGGCCGGGGAGGGGCTCACCATGAAGACGATCGTAGCGCTCGTGCTCGCGCTGTCAGCGCAGGCGGCGCTTGCCCAGCAGGGCAAGGTCGAGATCACGCGCGCCGACGCGGATCTCGGCACCGGCATGCTGTTCGTGAAGGGGCAGGGCTTCGGCGCCCAGGCCGCGACGGTCCTCGTCGGCAGGACCGTCCTCGACGTGAAGAGCCACTCGCCCACCGACGTCGTGGCGGCGCTGCCGCAGGGAATGCCCCCGGGCACCTACCGGCTCACCGTGGTGCAGGCGCCGGGAAACGCGAGCGCGACGATGGACGTGACGATCGGCGCCGAGGGAGCGCAGGGGCCCGCCGGGCCCGCCGGGCCGGCCGGACCGGCCGGGCCGCAGGGCGCGACGGGGCCGCAGGGGCCGCAGGGGCCGCGCGGTGACATGGGACCCCAGGGGCTCACGGGGCCGCAGGGAGCGACCGGACCGGAGGGGCCGCGCGGCTTCGTCGGGCCGATGGGGCCGGCGGGGCCGCAGGGCGAGACCGGGCCGGCCGGCCAGATCGGGCCGATGGGACCGGCGGGTCCGCAGGGCGCGAACGGCGTCTCCGGCTACCAGATCCTCTCCCGCTCCGTGTTCGTGAACCCGAGCACGCTGACGACGCAGCAGATCACGACCACGTGCCCGAGCGGCAAGAAGGCGCTCTCCGGCGGCGCCCGCTCGGATCGTCTCGGCACGCTCGTCGGAACGTATCCGAGCGCGGACGGCCTGGCCTGGATCGGCGAGTTCGCCACGCAGCCCGAGGCGTACGCCGCCAAGGTGACCGTCATCTGCGGGTACGCCTTCTAGTCGGCTGGCGACCGCTCGACCGCGGTCGATGACGCGCGCCCCGGCCCGCCCGCGAGCGGGCCGGGCACGCGCGTCTCGTCATCAGCTCGCGGCGGCGCCCGCCTCCTGGCGCGCCGCGTCCCACGGCAGCGTCACGAGGAACGTCGCGCCGCCTCCCGGCGTGTCGCGGATCTCCACGCGCCCTCCGTGTGCCTCGACGATGCGCCGGACGACCCACAGCCCCACGCCCACGCCGCCGAGGCGGCGACCGCCCTCGAGCTGCGCGTAGCGGGCGAACACGCGGGTCCGCGCCTCCGGCGGCACGCCGGGGCCGTGATCGCGGACCGACACGACGGGGCCGGCGGCGCTCGCGGCGATGGAGAGCTCGACCGGACCTCCGCCCGCGTGCCGCGCGGCGTTCGCGAGCAGGTTCGTGAGCACCTGCTCGAGGCGGAGCCTGTCCCAGCGGCCCGGCGTCGCGGCGGGGACCGACAGCGTGAGCGCGCAGCCGACGCGGGCGAGCGGCTCCTGCATCCGCTCCGCGACCTCGCGGGCGATCGCCGACAGATCCGCGTCGGAAGGGACGACCTCCGCGCGCTGGCCGGGTCGGGACACGTGGAGGAGATCGTCGAGCAGCCGTGCGATCCGCTGGCACTGGGCCGCCGCGCGCTCGAGCCGGCGGTGCTCGTCCTCCGCGGAGCGATTCGTCCGCTCGCGCGCGCGGAGCAGCGAGTCGACGAGGAGCTGCAGCGACGCCATGGGGGTGCGGAGCTCGTGCGAGGCGACGACGATGAGCTCCTCTCGCGCGCGGAGCGCGGCCTCGAGCACGGCGGCGCGCCGCTCGAGCGGCTCCTCGCCGGCGCGCGCCCGCCCGGGAGCGATGACCTCGCAGGCTCCGCCGCGGAGCGAGAGGGTCCGATCGTGGTAGCGCACGACCTCGAGCGCCGTGCCGGCGTCGCAGCCGTCGAGCCCGTAGCTGCACAGCGCGAGCAGCCTGCGCCGCGCGAAGGCGGCGCTCACGCGCGCCTCATACTCCAGGAAGCCCGGGGCGCCGCACGCGCCCTCCGGGCCCGCGCTGCCGGCGACGCGGAGCCCGGTGAACCCCGCGCGGCGGGCCGCCTCCTCGCGCACGAGCCAGCTCTGCACGACCCGCGCGCCGTCGTCGCCGCCCGCCGCGCGGTACCAGCGCTCGTGCTCGAGGATCTCGAGCTGCCCGCGCGCCTCCCGCGCGCCGAGATCGGGCACCGCCGCGGCGAGGGCACGCCGCGCGGCGTCCGCCTCGAGCGGCGCCGCCGTCACCCAGACGCAGCGCTCCCCCTGCTCGAGCCCCCGGCGCAGGAAGGGGACGAGGACGTCCCCGAGCTCTCGCGCGGTCCGATGGAAGAGGCAGACGTGGCTGCCCCACCGCAGCCGGCCGAAGCCGTCGATCCCGCTGTCGGTGGAGGCGTGCATCCATCGGCTCCTACGGCTCGCGCCGAGGTGCCGCAACTCCTGAGGGGGCGGCGGGGTCTCACGTAGCTCGGCGGAGCGTCGCCCGAACGGGAGATGCGCGCGACGCCGGCGCGGCGGGGCCCGCGGCGCTCGCGGAGATCCAGCGCGTCAGCCGCGGGAGCCGCTGCCCGGGCGGACGAGGCGCGCGGGGAGGAACACGAGCGGAACGACGAGCACCGCCAGCACGAGCAGCTCGCCCCAGCCGAGCCGGCGGGCGAGGAGCGCGTACGCGCTGAGCAAGGCGATCGTGAGCGGGACGAATCGGCGCTGGCGCCAGCGCCCGCTCCGGGCGAACCAGGCGACCGAGATCGCCGCGAGCGCGGTGAGGAGGACGACGAGGAGCTCGACGCGGCCGATGCCCATGCGTCGCGGATGATCGACGGGCGTGCCTCTGCGCGCAAGGGCCCGCGCGCCGGTGCGTCCGCCGGTGTATGGGAGTGGAAACGCGCCCGAGGAGCCCGATGCCGCGCCACCCCCGCGTCGCCCCAGTCGTCGCCAGCCTGTCCCACGACGTCTACAGCGCGCTCGCCGCCCGGGCGCGCGAGCGGCCCGGGCCGGTCCATCCCCTCCACGTCGGCGACACGTGGCTCGATCCGCTCCCCGCCGCGCGCGCCGAGGCGCAGCGCGCCGACGCGCACCCGCGGCTCCACGGCTACGCTCCGGTCCAGGGAGAGCCCGCGCTGCTCGCCGCGATCCTCCGCCGGCTCGCGTCGCGCCACGGCGTCGAGGTGGATCCGGCCTGCCTGCAGGTGATGCCCGGCGCGACCACCGGGCTCGCCATCGTGGTCGGGGCGCTCCTCTCGCCCGGCGACGAGCTCGTCGTGCCGTCCCCGTTCTGGCCGCTCATCCGCGGGATCGCCATCTCCCACGGGTGCACCAGCGTGGAGGTCCCGTTCTTCACGCGCTTCGCGGAGCCGGGCTTCGATCCGGAGGCCGCGCTCGAGCGGGCGATCGGGCCGCGCACCGCGGCCATCTACGTGAACGCCCCCAACAACCCCACCGGGCGGCTGCTCCCCGACGCCGTCGCCGAGGCCATCGCGGCAGTGGCGCGCCGGCACGACCTGTGGGTGATCGCGGACGAGGCCTACGAGGACCTGGTGCACGCCGGGGAGCACCGGCCGCTGTGGCGCCGCCCCGACCTCGCGGGGCGCACCGTCGTCACCCACACGCTCTCGAAGAGCCACGCGCTCGCCGGGGCGCGCATCGGCTACACCCACGGCCCGCCAGAGGCGATGCGCGCCATACGGGCGCTCCAGTTCCACGAGAGCTACTGCGCCGCGCGTCCCATGCAGTTCGCCGCGGCCGCCGCGCTCGACGGGGGCGACGCCTGGCTCGCCGAGGCCCGCGCCGCGTACGCCGCCGCCGGTCGCGCCGCCGCGGCCGCCGTCGGCATCCCGCCCCCCGAGGCGGGGACGTTCCTCTTCTTCGATGCGGCGAAGGCGTTCGCGCCGGGTGAAGGGCTGCCCGGCTTCCTGGAGCGGTGCCTGGAGGCGGGCGTGCTCCTCACGCCCGGGCCGGCGTGCGGGCGGGACTACGAGAGCTGGGTGCGGCTCTGCTTCACGGCCGTGCCTCCGGACGCGCTCGCCGACGCGCTCGCCCGGCTGAGCGCGGTGCTCGGGCGCTGAGCGCCCCGCCCCGTGCGGAGCGGTCTTCCGCGCCGGCGCCCGCGCTCCGCTCAGGTTCCTCACCACGGCTCACTCCAGAAGGCGACCGTGCGGCGCGCCGAGCGATCGGAGAGCATGCCGGGGAGAGGAGCCAGAGCATGTTGCGCAGGTCGATGGGGATCGCCGCGCTCGCCGCCGGAGGGCTGGGGCTCGTGGTGGCTGTGCAGGGGAAGCGCTTCAACCGGCGCATCGCGCGCGAGGCGCACGCGCTCTGGACGCAGGAGAGCTCGGGGCCGGAGCGGCGCACCGCGCTCGAGGCGCTGCCGCCGCCGGTTCGGCGGTACGCGGAGGCGTCCGGCGCGGCGAGCCACGCGCCGGTCCGCGCCGCGCGTCTCCGCCACGGAGGCACCTTCCGGCCGCGCTTCGACCGTCCGTGGCTCGCGATCCGCGGAGTGCAGTACTTCGCGAGCGATCCGCCCGGCTTCGTCTGGTGGGGCCGCGTGCGCACGGGGGCCGGGCTCTGGATCGACGCGCGCGATCGCTCGCTCGCGGGCGAGGGGGGCATGCGGATCATGCTCGCGTCGTGCTGGAAGCTCGCCGACGTGCGGGGCCGCGAGGTGGGCGAGGCCTCGCTGCAGCGGCTCCTCGCGGAGATGGTCTGGTTCCCGACCGCCTTCCTGGACGCGCGCCACGTGCGGTGGGCGCCCATCGACGACACGCGGGCGCGGGCGATCCTGCGCGTCCGCGGCCTCGAGGTCGCCGTCGACTTCCACTTCGACGCGAACGGTGTCCCCTCCCGCATCACCGCAGAGCGCTACCGCGACGTGGACGGCGAGCCGGTGCTCACGCCCTGGACCGGCGAGTGCAGCGGCTATCGCGTGATCGACGGGATGCGGGTGCCGTTCCGGCTCGAGGCCTCCTGGCACGTGAGGGGGCGCACGGAGCCGTACGCCCGGTTCTCCGTCGACGAGCTCGAGCTCGATCGGCCCGAGGCGTTCCCGGGCTGAGGGCCGCGCGCCGCGAGTCCGGCGGCTCGCGCCGGGGTCACTCGGTCTGACGGCCGTCCGCCGCCGGCCCGCGCTCGCGGGCGCCGGCGATCCACCCCCGCCCCGCGTGGCGAGAGAGGGCGAGCTGCTGTCTCCGCGCCGCGAGGAGGCGGGCGTCCTCGCCGAACGTGGTCGGGTAGACGGGCGGCACGTCGCGCTGGCACATCTCGCGGTCCACGTTCACGAACGTGAACAGGCACGAGTTCGAGATCGCGCGCACGCTCCGGTCGCGGCTCCGCCGCTCGATGCTGGCCTCCACCGACACGAGGCTCCCCGCCGTGTGCACGACGCGGCTGGAGAAGTGCAGCGTGTCGCCGAGCCGCACGGGGTTCAGGAAGTTCACCCGGTTCACGGCCGCCAGCACCGGCCGATCCGGCGCCGCGAGCTCCGCGCAGATCGAGGAGAGCTCGTAGGCGCGGCGCATGAGGTAGCCGCCGAAGATCTTCCGGGGCACGTTCTCCTGCTCGGGGAACATGCGCTCCCAGGCGTCGGTGACGAGCCGCGCGGAGAGGAGCCCGGTGAACCCGGGCCGCTCCTGCTCCCGGTGGAGCCGGTCGAGCAGCTCGAACTCCTCGTGGCTCGGCGGCTCCTGCGAGGCCGCGACGTAGCGCCGGTACTCGTCCCGGCGCTCCTCCGCGCGGCGCGCCCGGCGCCGCGTGAGCTCGTCCTCGTAGTCGAGCGGCGGCAGCGGCACGCTCTTCGCCTCGTCGCCCTCGCCGATCCGGGCGACCATCGTGAAGTAGCAGGAGGCGACGTGGAGCGGCGCCTCGCCCGCGAGGCCCGGCTGCGTCACGCGGATGCCCACCTCCATGGAGGTCCGGCCGACGTGGTTCACCCGCGCGACGAGGTCGAGGTCGCGCTCCACGTCGGCCGGGTTCCGCACGAGGATGTTGTCCACCGCCGCCGTGACGACCCGCGCCTGCGGGTGGGCGCGCCGCGCGTACGCGAGCGCAGCCTCCTCGGCGAGCTTGTCGAGGACCTCAAGGAGCAGCCCGAAGCGCAGGTTGCCGTGGAGCGGCTCGTCCACGACCTTGTAGCGGCGCTTCAGGGACGGCTCCCGGGAGAGGGGCAGCGTCAGGGCGAGATCCGTGTCCTTGGGGGTCATGTCGCTCTCCATCATGGCTCGCCTCGCCCCGCAGCGCGCGCGGCCCGAACCTGATGGATGCGACCGGGCGGGCGCACGGGCCCATCGAGGGACACGCGAATTTGTCGGCTCGCCGCATGTTGCTTCGGGCGGGCGAGCGCCAGTTCGGACGCACCTTCGCTCACACACAGGCCAGGAGGCACACAGACGATGTCGTCTCGAAAGTTCTGGAAGCTCGGAGTCGTGGCTGCGCTCGTCAGCGCGCTCTCCGCCTGCGGCTCGAGCAGCGGCAGCGGCGCGGTCCGCGTGCGCCTGGTCGACGCGCCCGGCGATTATCAGGCGCTCGACCTCGAGGTCCGGCGGGTGGAGATCCACGCCGACGGCGGTGACTGGATCGTGCTCGGCACGCCCGACGCCCAGGTCGATCTCCTCTCCCTCACCGGCGGCGTGAGCGCCACGCTCGTCGACGGCGCGACCATCCCCGCCGGCAGGTACACGCAGCTGCGCCTCGTGCTCGGCCCCCGGAACACGGTCACGCTCGCGGACGGAAGCGTCCACGACCTCACCGTCCCGTCCGGCCAGCAGTCGGGCGTGAAGCTCACCGTGAACTTCGAGGTCGCGCCGAACACCACCCGCGACGTCGTCGTCGACCTCGACGCCCACCGGTCGGTCTTCGTCCACGAGACGGGGGCCTCGGAGAAGTTCATCCTGCGGCCCACCGTGCGCGCCGTGGACGTGCTCGCGACCGGAGCGGTCGAAGGCAAGCTCACCGACGCCGCGAGCGGCGCGGGCCTCCCCGGCGTGCTCGTCACCGCGCAGGCGCTGTCCGCGACGGGCCAGCCCTCGATCGTGCGCGCCGCGCTCACCGGCGCCGACGGAACGTACGTCCTCGATCTGCTGGACGCGGGCGGGACCTACTACGTCGTGAGCCAGCCGGTGGTCGGGGCGGCGGCGTACGCGCCGCGTGCGAGCGGCGCGATCGCGATCACGGGGCCGACGGCCGTCGTGGCCTGGGACGCGGCGTTCGAGCAGGCCTCGCAGGTGGGGACGCTCTCGGGCGGCATCTCGCCCGCCGCGAGCGTGTCGCAGGCCGACGAGGTGGAGGTGCGCCAGAGCCTCGACGCGGGCGGCTCGCCCAGGGAGCTCATCGTGCGCACGGCGCCCGGCGCGGTCGCCGGCGGGGTGGAGAGCTACTCCGTCTCGTCCCTGCCCGCGGCGGCTTACACGGTCCTCGCCAGCCGCCGGACCGTGGACGCCGACGGCAACGAGACGGTCACGGTGAGCGCGCCCGTGAGCGCCAGCGTCCCGGCGGCCGGGACGGCCACCGCCGATCTCGTCCTGCCATAGGGTGGAGCGGACGGGGGCTCGCGCCGGATCCGGCGCGGGCCCCTCCGTGCGTCACGGCGCCGGGTCGGCGGCGACGATGTCGTAGTTGTGCACGGTGGGCTCCGGGTCGATGAGGAACTCCGCGTCGCGCGGCAGCGCGCGCGTTCGCGAGATGTCCTCCCCCGCGTACGCGTGGATGGCCTCGCGCGACGCCCAGTAGCTCACGACCATGAAGTGCGACTCCGAAGGTCCGTCCTCCCGGTACATGGCGTAGCCGAGGTTTCCCGGGATCTGGCGGAACTTCCGGACCGCCTCGGAGGCGTACGCCGCGTACTCGTCGGCGCGGGCGGCAGGGGTGCGGCCGTGCCAGACGCGGGCGACGCGGGCGCCGGCCGGAGCGGCGGCGCCCAGCCCGGCCTTCGGAGCGGGCCGCGCAGCCGGGGCCGCGCAGGAGATCGCGAGGAGCAGCAGCGAGAGGGAGATGGCGCGCACGGCGGGCCTCCTTCGGTGGACGAGCGCGCGCGATCATGTCGCGGCCGAGGGCCGTGCACCCACGCCTCTCGGGTGCACGCACGGACCGCGCGCTGCCCCTCTTTCGTCACACCGGGTGACGACCCGTCTCGGAGGCCGGAGCGCCCCGCTCGTCGGGGCGGGCGATCTCGAGCGCCTTCATGCGGGACTTGAGCGTGGAGGGGCTCACGCCGAGGAGCGACGCGGCGCCGCCCCTGCCCCCGACGCGCCAGCCGGACCGCTCGAGCGCGGCGATCATGTTCCCGCGCTCGATCGCGCGCACGCGCTGGTCGGTCAGGACCTCGCCGTCGACCCGCTCCGGCGCCGCCGCGCCGCTCGACGGCGTCGCGACGTCCGGCTCGGGCAGCGCCCGGTCCAGGTGGAGCCGGCCGTCGGGGGAGGTGATGATCGCCCGCTCGATCACGTTCCGCAGCTCCCGCACGTTCCCGGGCCAGGGATACGACCTGAGGGCGGCGGCGTCCGCCGCGTCGGGCGGGGCGATGCTCCGCCCGAGGCCGCGGGCGAGCTGCTCCGCCATCGCTGCGGCGAGCAGCACGACGTCGTCACCGCGCTCGCGCAGCGGCGGGAGCGGGAGCGGGAAGACGCTCAGCCGGTAGAAGAGATCCTGCCGGAACCCGCCCTCGCGGGCGGACCGCTCCAGGTCCCGGTTCGTCGCGGCGATGACGCGCACGTCCACCTTGCGCGTGCGCGAGCTCCCCACCGGCTCGAGCTCTCCCTCCTGCAGGACCCGCAGGAGCTTGCCCTGCAGCTCCAGGGGGAGCTCGCCGATCTCGTCGAGGAAGATCGTCCCGCCGTCGGCGAGCACGAACCGGCCGTCCCGCCGCTGCGTCGCGCCGGTGAACGCGCCGCGCTCGTGCCCGAAGAACTCGCTCTCGATGAGGGTGGCGGGGATCGCCGCGCAGTTCACCTTCACGAGGGGACGGCCGCGCCGGGCGCTCCGCTCGTGGATGGCCCGGGCGAAGAGCTCCTTGCCGGTGCCCGTCTCGCCGAGGAGGAGCACCGTCGCGTCCGTCGCCGCGACCTGCGCGACGCCCTGGAGCGCCCGGCGCAGCGCCGGGCTCCTGCCCACGATCTCGTGGAACCCGTGCTCGGCCGCGAGCTCCTCGCGGAGGTAGGCCGCCTCCGCGCTCAGCGCGCGGATCCTCCGCTCCGCCTCGAGGCGCTCGTCCACGTTCCTCAGGATGAGCGTGTAGAACGGCCGCCCCCGCACCTCGAACCGCGAGAGCGTCGCCTCGGCCGGGAAGGGCTTCCGCCCCGGCGGCTCGGCCACGAGGTCGCCCGGGATCCACAGGGCGCGCTCGCCGCCCGTTCGCCGCTCGAGCTCGCCGGTCAGCGCGCGGAGCCTCGCCGTCGCGGGGCCGCCCAGGAGCTCGTCCGCCGGCCGCCCGTGCAGCCCGCCGGCGGCGCAGCCGAACACCTTCTCGGCGGCGGCGTTCATGAGCGTGATGCACAGGTCTCCGTCGAGCTCCACGATCCCGTCCATCGCGCTGCCGATGAGCCCGGCGAGCTTCTCCTGGCGCTCGCGCAGATCCTGCTCGACGCGGACGCGCCGCATCTCCGCGAGCGCGCGGTTCGCGAAGATCCGGAAGAGCGGGAGGAGCCGCTTCTCGGCGGGCATGGGCCGGGTGTCCACGACCGCCAGGTGGCCGAGCACGCGGTCGTCGGGGTCGAGGAGGGGAACGCCGAGGTAGCTCACGGCCCCGGGGAGGGGGGACTTCACCTCGGGGTACAGCTCGGTCACGCGATCGGGGACGTGGACGACGCGTCGCTCGCGCACCGCCGTCTCGCACGCCGTGCCGGCGATCGCGTACTCGTGGCCCTCCACCCATCGCCCGTCGAACCAGAACGCGAGCGCGCGCAGCCACCTGCGGCGCTCGTCGTACTCGGTGAGCCATGCGCCGCAGGTGTCGAGGGCGCGCGCGAGGTTCCTGACGAGCGCCCGGTAGAACTCCTGCCCCGTCGCCGAGGCGGTCCCCTCGACGACGGCGCGCAGGGCGAGCTCCTCGTCGATCCGCCGCTCCCCGATCCCGTGCTCCATGTCCGGCTCCGCGGCGACGGTCCGCGGCGCCGCGCCGCGCCCGGAACATAGCGAGGCCGAGGCGGCGCGCCCGGATGAAAGCCCGTCGCGGTGCGCGGCGAGATCTCGTCCACGACGAGGTCTCGCCGCGACCCCGCCGGGCCGGCCACGCCCGGAACCCAGCGGATTCCCGTGGTGTCGGTCCGGAGTCCGGCGTGGCACGGCGCCTGCGATTCCCCTCCGTGCCCAGCGAGCGAGACCGATGGCCGGTCCACCGGGCGACGGAGAACGACGATGGAGACGCCCACGATGCAGACCCCCACGACGCAGACCGCCACGACGATGAAGCGGCCTTCCCGCACGCCCGTGCCGATGAACGGCGTGGACACGCCGACGCTCTTCGCGACCATCGGGGCGGTGAAGCAGCAGCCCGAGCTCGGGAGCTTCCAGTTCCGGGCGACGAACCACTGGCAGCAGGGCACCCACAGCCGGACCCGCATCGAAGGGTTCAGCGGCGCGGGCGGCGAGCACGCGCACGCGCGCGAGTTCAGCTACGACGCCGATCACCCGGCCGTCCTCACCGGGCGCGACCAGGGGCCGACCCCGGTCGAGTTCCTGCTCCACGCGATCGCGGCCTGCCTCACGGCAGGGATCGCCAACATCGCCGCGGCGCGCGGCGTGACCCTCTACGAGGTCGAGTCCACCGTCGAGGGCGACATCGACCTGCGTGGGATCCTCGGGCTCTCGGCGGAGGTCCGCAACGGCTACCGCCAGCTCCGCGTGAGCTTCCGGATCAAGGGCGACGCGCCGGCGGCGAAGCTCGAGGAGATCGTCGCGCAGTCGCGGGCCCGCTCGGCGGTCTACGACGTGCTGACGAACGGCGTCCCGGTCGCGGTCTCGGTGAACGCAGCGTGAAGTGCCGATGGGGACCGCCGGCCGACGCGCGACGCGCGCCCGCCGGCGGCCTCCCGCCACGCTCCTCGGGGAGATGCCATGAAGCGCACGGACGTGGTCGTCGTCGGAGGTGGGCAGGCAGGTCTCGCCGCGAGCCGCTGCCTCCAGGCGCGCGGCGTGGATCATACGGTCCTGGAGCGCGGGCGCGTCGGCGAGCGCTGGCGCTCGGAGCGCTGGGACTCGCTCCGGCTGCTCACCCCCCGCTGGCAGTCGCGGCTCCCGGGCTTCTCCTACCGCGGCCCCGATCCGGACGGGTTCATGTCCCGGCGCGAGGTGATCGGGTACCTCGAGGCGTACGCGCGCTCCTTCGCGGCGCCGGTCGAGGCGGGCGTCGCCGTCCACGCGGTCGAGCGCGACGGCGACGGCTACCGGGTGACGGCCGATCGCGGCGCGTGGCGCGCCCGGAGCGTCATCGTCGCCACCGGTCACTGCGACCGGGCCCACGTCCCACCGCTCGCGGCAGAGCTCCCCGCGGACGTCGTCCAGCTCGTCCCGGCGCGCTACCGGAACCCCCGGGCCCTGCCCGCCGGCGGAGTCCTCGTGGTGGGCGCGTCCGCGACCGGCCTCCAGCTCGCGGACGAGCTCCACCGCTCCGGCCGGCCGGTGACGCTCGCGGTGGGCAGGCACGTCCGGCTGCCCCGGCGCTACCGCGGCCGCGACGTGATGGAGTGGCTCGACGCGACGGGCATCCTCGACGAGGGCGCGGACGCCGTGGCGGACCTCGAGGCGGCCCGCCGCCAGCCGTCCCTCCAGCTCGTCGGCCGCCCCGACCATCGCACGCTCGATCTCGGCGTGCTCCTCGACGAGGGCGTCCGGCTCGTCGGACGGGTCCAGGGCGTCGAGGGCGGCCGCGTGCTCCTCGCCGAGGACCTGGACGAGACGATCGCGGCGGCGGAGCGGCGCCTCGCGCGGCTCCTCGGGCGGATCGAGGCCCACGTCGCGCAGAGCGGCGCGGCGGCGGTTCCGCCGCCGGAGCCCATCCGCGCCATCTCACCGCCCCCTGCCCCGCGCGCGATCGACCTGCGCGCGGACGGGATCCGGACGGTGATCTGGGCCACCGGCTACCGCCGCAGCTACCCCTGGCTGCGCGTGCCGGTGCTCGACGAGCGCGGCGAGATCCGCCACGCGGGCGGCGTCACCCCGGCGCCCGGGCTGTACGTGCTCGGGCTCCAGTTCCTGCGCCGCCGCAACTCGAGCTTCCTCGACGGCGTGGGCAAGGACGCCGCCGTCCTCGTGGATCACCTGGCCACGCGCCTCGCGCGCCGGTCCGCCGCCTGAAGGAGAGGAGAACACCATGACGACCACGACCGCCTCCCTCATCCGCCCCGAGTACGACGCGCTGGTCGTCGGGGCCCGCTGCGCCGGCGCCGCGACCGCGATGCTGCTCGCCCGCGCGGGGCTGCGCGTCCTGGTGGTGGACCGGGATCGCGAGGGGAGCGACACGATCTCGACCCACGCCCTCATGCGCGGCGGCGTGCTCCAGCTCGCGCGGTGGGGGCTCCTCGACCGGCTGCGCGCGACGGGCACCCCCGCCGTTCGCAGCGCGACGTTCCACTACGGGCACGAGGCGCTGCCGTTCGCGGTGAAGCCTCGCGACGGCGTGGATGCGCTCTACGCGCCGCGGCGGACGGTGCTCGACCCGCTCCTCGTCGACGCCGCCCGCGCCGCCGGCGCGCAGGTGGTCCACGGCGCCGCGCTCGCGGAGGTGGTCCGTGGCCCGTCGGGGCGGGTCGAGGGAGCGGTGATCGAAGGGCTCGACGGGAGCCGCGCGCGCGTGGCGGCGTCGATCGTGATCGGCGCCGACGGCGCGCGGTCGAGAGCTGCCCGCCTCGTGAGCGCCCCCACCGAGCGCGCGGGCCGCCACGCGTGCGGAGTGGTCTACGGGCACTGGTCGGGTCTCGAGGTGGAGGGCTATCACTGGTACTACCGCCCCGGCGTGAGCGCCGGCGCCATCCCCACCGGCGACGGGCGCACCTGCGTATTCGCCGCGCTGCCGCGGCCGCGGCTCCTGGACGCGCTGCCCGGAGGCGCGGACGCCGTCTACCGGGAGGTCCTCACCGAGGCTGCGCCCGAGCTCGCCGCCGCGCTCCGAAGCGCCCGCCTCGACGCGAGGCTCCAGCCCTTCCCCGGGATCCCTGGCTTCATGCGCCGTGCGTGGGGACCGGGCTGGGCGCTCGTCGGCGACGCCGGGTACTTCAAGGACCCGATCACCGCCCACGGGATCACGGACGCGCTGCGTGACGCGGAGCTGCTCGCGCGCGCGGTGGTGAGCGGCACCGAGGCCGCGCTGGCCGGCTACCAGACGGCGCGAGACGCGGCGTCGGTGGAGCTGTTCGAGGTCACCGATCGCATCGCCTCGTTCGAGTGGGACCTCGAGGAGGCGAAGGGGTTGCACAAGCTGCTCGCGCGCCACATGGCGAGCGAGGTGGAGCTGCTCGGCACGCTCGACGAGACCTCCGGCGGCGCGACGGGCCCGTCTGCCGCTCTCGGCGTCGCCGGCGGGATCGCAGGTCGCTGAGAGGTCCGAGAGGAGGCGGAGATGACGACGAGCGAAGCGTGGCCGAAGGGTGCTCCTCGCGTCGGTCAGCGGGCGGAGCGTCGGCGGAGAGTCGAAGCCGAGGACATCCGGCGTTTCACGGCGATCAGCGGGGACCGGAACCCGCTCCACTACGACGAGGCGGCCGCGCGCGCCTCGCGCTTCGGCGAGATCATCGTGCAAGGCGGGGTGACGAGCGCGATCCTGAACGCGGTGGTCGCCGAGGATCTGCCCGGGCCGGGGACCGTCTTCCTGCACGTGGACTGGAGCTTCAAGGCCCCGGCGCGCCCGGGGGACACGCTCACCGGCGCGGTCGAGGTGCTGAAGGTGCGAGAAGACAAGCCCATCACCGAGCTCAGGACCACCGTGACGCGCGGTGACGGCGTGGTGGCGCTGGAGGGGACGGCGCTCTGCTACACGGTGCCGCTGTAGAGAAGACCTCGCGTCTCGGGGCTCTCGCGCGCGCACCGCGCGGAACCGAAGCTCCCCGACGCCGAGGGTGAGGTGGTACCGTGGCCGCCAGCGCAGGCGTCGCCGCGGGCCGGGCGCCGGAGATCGCATCGTGCTCGAGCCGGACGTCACGCTCACCGACCTCGGCCTCGCCCTCGAGTGCGCCGCGTTCGCGGTGCTGCTCTCGAGGGAGGGCGGCGCGCGCGCACGGCGGTGGTTCGCCGGGTTCTTCGCGGTGCTCGGCGCTGCGGCGGCGCTGGGCGCGATCGAGCACGGGTTCGTGGCGGACAAGACCTCTTCGGTCGGCGCGGTCGTGTGGAGCGCGACGCTGCTCGCCGTCGGGCTCGGGGCGGTGGCCGGCTGGGGCGCGGGGGCGCGGCTCGTGCTCGGCCGCCGCGCCGCGCGTGCGCTGACGGGCGGGGTCGCGCTGGCGTTCGGCCTCTACGCGGCCGTGGTCCTCGGGGGCGAGCGGCGCTTCGCCGTGGCGATCGCCTTCTACCTGCCGGCGGCGCTCTTCCTCCTCGTGGCCTTCCTGCTCGCCGGCCGGCGCGCCGAGGCGCGCGTGAGCGCCGGCGCCTGGGGCCTCGGGCTGACCTTCGTGGCGGCGGCCATCCAGCAGGGACGCATCGCGCTCCACCCGCGGTACTTCGACCACAACGCCCTCTACCACCTCGTCCAGGCGGTGGGCCTGTACCTCGTCTTCCGCGGCGCCCGGCTCGCGACGCGCCCGGCGGCGACGCCCTGATCGGCGCCGCCGCCCGGGAGCCGGGTCGATCCGCCAGGACGAGGCCGGCGCGCCGTCCGGCCAGCCGCCGGCGGTGGCCTCCGCCACCCGCTCGCGGCTGAGGGGGCGGGTGCTCACATTCGATCCAGTGCGCGACGTCCGTCTGCTGAGCGAATCCCGTGTCGCCGAGCGGTCGCTCGCCGTGCTGGCGACCGGCGCGGCGCTCGCGTTCTGCTACCTCGCGCGCGAGCTCCTCGTCCCGAGCGTGGTCGGGATCATCCTAGCGTTCACCGTGCACCCGGTCGTCGCGGCGCTGGAGCGGCGCAAGGTGCCGCGGTCCGTCGCGGCTCTCCTGGGGACGCTCCTCGCCCTCGCGGTGGTGGCCGCCCTCGTCGCGCTGCTCTGGAACCGCGTCGCGGCCTTCCTCGACGAGCTCCCCAGCTACGAGGGGCGGCTGCGGGAGGCCTCCGCGGCGGTGGCGCGGCGGTTCGTGCACTTCCGCGCGCAGACCGAGCAGATCGCGAAGCCACCGTCGCGGCCGGGCGCGGTGCGCGTGGAAGAGGGGATCCCCTGGGGACAGGTCCTCGTCGGCACCGCGCAGGGCGCGATCGCGGTGGCCGCGGCGTGCACCGTCGCGATCTTCGTCCTCTACTTCGCGCTCGCGGAGGGACCGCGCTACCACGCCAAGTTCCTCGCGCACGCCGGCCGCGATCCCTCCGCGCGCGCCCGCGCGCTCGCGGCGTTCGAGGAGCTCCACCGCGACGTCGAGCAGTACATGCTGAACCGGGTCGGGCTGAACGCGCTCCTCGGGCTCGTCACCTGGGGGATCTACGCCCTGTACGGCCTGGAGCACGCGGCGGTGTGGGGGATGGCCACCGCGCTCCTGCACTTCATCCCGTACGTGGGCCCGGCGATCGGGCTCGCGCTCCCGACGCTCATGGCGCTCCTCCAGTACGGTTCGCTGAAGCACGTCCTCGCCGTCGGCGGGATCTACCTCGCGCTCGTGTCGATCCAGGGGAACGTCGTCGACCCGATCTTCCTCGGCAAGCAGCTCAGGCTGAACTCGCTCGCGGTGTTCCTCGGCTCGCTGTTCTGGTTCTGGGTCTGGGGTCCCATCGGCCTGTTCGTGGCGGTGCCGGTGCTCTCGACCATCCGGATCGCGTGCAAGTACATCCCGCGGGTGGGGTTCATCTCGGACTTCCTCGCGGAGTAGAGCGCGGCGGCCCGTCCGGCTCGCCTGTCTGTAGCATCAGGCACGAAGGGCGCTCCGCCCCCGTTGCCGGCGCATGCGAGAATCGAGAAGGACTGAACATGCGCAAGGCTTCCCTGTTCCGGCTGCTCGACCCCGTATCCGCGGCCATCGCGCGCCAGCTGGCCGGGCCGCGAGGCTGGTTCGGTCGCACCGTCATGACCCGGGTCCTGAACCGCGGGAACCGCGCCCTCATCGAGGCGACGCTGGAGGGCGTCGCGCTCACGCCGGGGCACCGGCTCCTCGACGTCGGCTTCGGCGGGGGCGCCCTGCTCGAGCTCGCGCACGCCCGCGGCGTCCGGAGCCTCGCGGGCGTCGATCCGTCCGACGCGGCGGTGGCGTGGCTGCGCGCGCGGCGCGCGCGGTTCGGCGGGTCCGAGCTCCGCCTGGAGCGCTGCGCCGTCGAGGCGCTCCCCTTCGAGGAGGCGAGCTTCGACGTCGTGGCCTCCACGAACACCGTCTACTTCTGGCCGGACCTCGCCCAGGCCTTCTCCGAGCTGCACCGCGTGCTCCGGCCGGGCGGGCTCCTCACCGTGGGCTTCTCGAGCGCGGCGAAGCTCCGCGAGTTCGGCGGCATCACCCGGCACGGGTTCCGGTTCCACGAGAACGCCGCGCTCGTCGCGGCGGCCGAGGCGGCTGGGTTCAAGGACGTGCGGCTCGTCGAGCTTCACGGTCGAGTCACGCAGGGCGACCTCGTGCTGCGGGCGTGCCGCTGACGCGGTCGTCGCGCGAGCGGACGAGTCCACCTGCGCCACGCCCGGCGTTGCGCCCCGCGCCGGCCGGCGGCGTGCCGGGGCTCGCAGCGGCGCCGCGCGTTGTGTCGATGGGCGGCTCATGCCACTCTCGCGACATCTGTCGCGTTCGAGAGACGACGAGCCGATGAGCCGACTTGAGACCGGAGCTGCCGCGGAGCCGCTCGACGCTCCGTGGCCAGCCGAGCACCTCGAGGTCCTGGGCCGGTGCCCCGCCTGCGCCTCCCCTTCCCGGACGCTCCTCTTCGAAGGGCTGAGCGACCGGATCTTCCGCGCCGCGCCGGGTCGCTGGACGCTCTGGCGCTGCTCGGGCTGCGGCGCGGCCTACCTCGACCCGCGCCCGGACCTCGCCGGGATCGGGCTCGCCTACCGCACCTACTACACGCACGGGGGGACCGCGCCGCGGGACGTCTTCGCCGCTGGCGGTGGGCTCCGGCGGGCCGTGAAGCGGCTCCGCCACCACGCCCACTACAACGCCGCGTTCGGTTACGCGTTGCGACCGGCCGCGCCTCTGGCCCGGTGGGTCGCTCCGCTGAGCGCGGCCGCGCGAGCGCAGGCCGGCCAGCTCATCCGTCACCTGCCCGCGCCGGCGGGTCCCGGGAGCCGGCTGCTCGACGTGGGCTGCGGCAACGGGGACTTCCTGCGCATCGCCCGCCGCCTCGGCTTCGACGTCATGGGGCTTGACCTCGACGCCGCGGCCGTCGCGCGCGCAAGGGGATCGGGGTTCACGGTTCTCGCGGGAACGATCGAGGAGGCCGCGCTCGACCCGGAGAGCTTCGAGCACGTGACCCTCAACCACGTCGTCGAGCACCTGCACGATCCGGTCGGGACTCTCCGCAGGGTGCTCGCGCTGCTTCGGCCGGGCGGACGGGTCTGGGTCCAGACCCCGAACCTGGACGCCGAGGGGCTGAAACGCTTCGGCGCCGACTGGCGCGGCCTCGAGCCGCCGCGCCACCTCACCCTCTTCGACGCGAGCAGCCTGGAGCGCGCGCTCTGCGCCGCCGGCTTCTCCCGGATCGCGCTGCTGCCGCCGAAGCCAGACGGCGCGTACTTCTTCGCGGAGAGCCTCGCCATCCAGCGGGGCGCCCCCGTCGACCGGAGCGAGCGCGCCCTCCGTCGCCGGATCCGCTCCGAGGCGCGCCGCGCCGACCGCGTCGCGCGGCGGCAGCCCGAGCGAGGCGAGTGCATCACCTTCGTCGCGCATCGCCCGGCGTGAGCGCTGCCGAGCAGGGGGCCGCCGGCAGCGGCTTCGTGCGAGAGCCGCCGAAGCGGTCGCAGCGAGCAGACGTCGAGGGGCCGCGAGTACCCCGCCCGCCGTTGCGCCTCGCGCCGGCCGACGGCATGCTGCCGCCGTGCCCACGCTCCGGGACTGGCTCGCCTCGGGACCCTTCACCCTCGCGCTGTCGTCCGGGTTCTTCGGGTTCTACGCGCACGCGGGCGTGGTGCGGTCCTCGAGGACGAGGGGCTGCTCCCCGCGCGCGTCCTCGGCTCGAGCGCGGGGGCGCTCGTGGGAGGGCTCTGGGCCGCCGGGGTCCCTGCGGGGCGGCTGTGCGAGGAGCTCGTGGCGCTGCGCCGCGAGCACTTCTGGGATCTCCGCCCCGGGCTCGGGCTCCTGCGCGGAGCGCGATTCCGGGCGCGGCTCGAGGCGCTCGCTCCTGCCGGGAGCTTCGAAGAGTGCCGCGTTCCGCTCGCCGTGTCCGTGTTCGACGTCCTCGCGAGGCGCACCGCCGTGCTCGACGATGGCGAGCTCGCTCCGGCGATTCACGCTTCGTGCGCGCTCCCGTTCCTGTTCCAGCCGGTTCGGATCGGGAGACGCCTGTACCTGGACGGCGGCGTCCTGGACCGCCCCGGCCTCGCCGGCGCGCTCGCCGGAGAGCGCGTCCTCTACCATCACCTCACGTCCCGCTCGCCCTGGCGCCGGCGGGGCAGCCCCGCGCTCCGCATCCCGGAGCGCCCGCGCATGCAGGCCGTCGCGCTCCACGGGATCCCGCGCGTGAGCCCGTTCCACCTGGAGCGCGGCCCCGAGGCGATGGAGCGCGCGGCGGAGGGCATGCGGAGCGCGCTCGCGCGCGAGCTGTCGCGGGGGTGATCGCCCCGTCGGGCGACGCGCCTTCGCCGCTCAGTCCCAGGGGCAGGAACGCTGGCACTTCATCCCGGCCGGCGTGACGGGCTCGATCCGGCCGCGGCTGCGGTCGAGCCGCCATGCCTTGCGGGGGCGCGAGAACACGCACCGCGCTCCCGGCGGCACCGGCGGATCGTCGACCAGCGCGACGAAGTCCCGGTCCGGGTTCGCCGCGCCGGCGGGGGTGCAGGCGAAGCCGATCGCGTGGCCGCGGGGGACCTCGACCCGCAGGGCGTCCACCACCCGGTCCTCGCTCCTCAGGAACACGATCGCCTGGCCACGGCGGTTCCAGATCACCCACCCGTACCGCGGGGTCGCTCCGGGCTCGTCGACCAGCCACGTGTCCTGGAGCTTCCACGAGGCGAACTGGCCGCGCCCGGGTTCGGGGAGCGGCTGCCCCACGAGCGCGCGGGGATCGGCGTCCCTGGCCCGCGAGGGGACCGCGACGAGCAAGGCGGCAGCGAGGAGGGTCGCGAGCATCCCCCCATGCTCGCCTGGATCCAGCTCGATGTCTCCGGGTACGGGTGGTGCGCCCTGCGTCAGACAGCGCTAAGGCCCGATTGCGATCGATCCGCGTCAGTGGACGAGAGGTGCGGATTTCACGCCGTCCGGCGTCGCCGCCTTCGCCGCGCACCGCTGGAACTCCGCGAGGTGGTCGATGTAGTCCTGCCGGTCGCGCGGCTTCATCCGATCCGGCAGGAGATCGATCGCACGCTGCTGCATGCGCACCGCCTCCCCGCAGTCCCCGAGGCCCGCGAGCACGCCCGCGACGGTGTCGACGATGGCCGGATCCCAGGGCGCCGCGACGAACGCCTTTTTCGCGAGCGGCAGCGCCTCTCCGGGGCGGCCGCTCCGGAGCAGGTTCCAGGCGAGCGCGTTCAGGGGCTCCGGGTTCTCCGGCGCAGCCGCGACGGCCCGCCGGAGCGCCGCCTCGCGGCCGGACACGTCGGACTCCGGCAGCACGTCACCGAGGAAGAGCCACGCCCGGGCGTCGTCGGCGTGCGCCTCCGTCGCCTTGCGAGCGAGGGCGGCGGGCTCCGCGCCGCGGGAGCGTGCGGCGACGGTGAGCGCCACCACGTTGCCGGGGTCCTCCGCGAGCGCCTCCGTCACCTCGGCGTCGAGCTTCTCCGGGGGCCACCGCATGGCCGACGCGAGCGAGAGGCGGACGTCGTGGACCTCGGCCGGGAGCATCGGCCGCTCGCGGACGGGGTGATCCTTCACGAGGTGGAGGTCGCGGTACCTGAACCTGCCGCGCGCGACATGGCTCCCGAGCTCCGCGTCCAGCGCGTCGGTCGCGCCGGGAACGGCGGGATCCCACTGCGGGAACACGTCTCGCCAGGCGACGTCGGGATCGTCGCCGCGCACGAAGCGCGCCTGGAGCGCGTTGAACTCCACCGGGTGGACGTTGATGAGGTAGTGCACGAGCGCCCACGACACCGCGTACTGAGGCAGCTCCAGCGCGCCGCGAGCGGTGAGCACCTCGCGCACCTTCCCGAAGTACGGGTACACGAGCGCGTGGTAGTGGCGCGGCACGCCTCCGACCGTGGGCGTGTTGCCGAGGCCGCTCGAGCCCACCGTCTCCATGTACGCGGCCATCCCCTCGGCGAACCAGCGCGGCTGGCGCGCGAACGCGCGCGCCGCCATGTAGTGCGTGAGCTCGTGCGCGAGCGTGGTGCGCACGCCGTACGGGAGCGCGCCGTCGAGCACGACGAGCGGCTCGCCGTGGAGCGTGCCGAAGAAGGCGGCCAGGGACGCGGGCGCGAAGCCCAGGAACTCGTCACGCGTCCGGAACACCACCACGCGGATCGTGCCCGGCATCGCCGGCGGAGTGCCGAACAGCGCCGAGCGGAGCGCGAGGTGGAGCATCTCGAGCTCGCGCGTCAGCTCCTGCGCGCCGCGGGAGCCGAGGTCCGTCGTGACGACGAAGTGCTCGGAGCGGACCTCGCGCCAGGGCACGCCGCCTTTCGCCGGGCAGGTGAAGCTCGTCGAGAGGTGGGCGCAGCCGGTCGCGAGGGCGATCACGGCAGCCATTGCGGCACGGGGGACGTTGCGGCGGAGCATGCGGGACAGCCTACCGAGAGTGCACCTTCCGGTTCAACTCTCCGCGAAAATCTGCGAAACGAGCTGGAGGCCGGGTCCGGGACTTCACGGCACTGTTCGTGAGACGACTCCGGGTGATAATGCGTTCGGAGTGCGGCGCGTGCGGCCGAAAACGAGAGGCAGCGTACGTACCCTGCGTGACTGCGCCGCTGATCTATGATCTCCTCGGAGCCCCATGTCGCGCGCACTCGTTGCCTCCGTGGGCTACGTCCTCATCTATGGTGGTTGTTTGGCGGTGCTCCTCACCGCTCCTGGATTCGACGCGAGCGAGGTGGCCGCCGTTCTGCTTCTCCTCGGTGTGGCACCAGCGCTCGCAGCCTGGCTCGCGACGATCGGCGCGACCCCACGGGCGCAGCCGGTGCACGAGCCAGCGCGCGAGCTCTCGTGGATCGCGCTCCTTCTCGTTGCCATCGGCGTGGGGTTTCTCGGCTACGGACTTTCCGCGGTGAGGGCAGCGGTCACCAATGAGCCCGCGCGATCGGTCGCCATTCTCACCGCCAAGTTGGCTGTCATGGTGTGGGTGCCTGCGCTCGTGTTCCGCCGCCTTGGCTACTCGTGGCGGCAGCTGTTCGAGTTCCCAGGACTCGACTGGATCGAGCTGCGGACCCTTCTCGTCATGATGGGGTTGTTCTCGATCATACAGCTTCGATTCGGGCGCGGTCCTCAGGCCATCGGCACGCTCATGGCCGAGTATGAGCTCTCGGCCTGGCAGGTGATCGCGATGGCGTTACCGGTTTGGGCCTGGCTGGCGGTCGAAGCAGGGCTCGTGGAGGAGTTCCTGTTTCGTGCGCTGCTCCAGTCGCGCATGGCGGCGTGGCTGCGATCGCCTGTCGCTGGTGTGCTGGGAATGTCAGTCCTCTTCGCGCTCGCGCACGCGCCGGGGTACGTGCTGCGAGGCGCACACACCGTGGAAGGCATGGCCAGGCCGCCGGAGGTGCTCAGCGCCGCTGCCTACGCGATGGTCATGTTGTCCCCCATCGGTGTCGCGTTCGGCATACTCTGGGCGCGCACCCGGAACCTCACGCTCGTGGTCGTGCTGCACGGCTGGGGGGATCTCATCCCCAACCTCGCCCCTCTGATCCGCGCTTTCGCGAGCTGATCCGGGCGCGCGCCCGGCCGTCGTCGTCAGAGGTCCAGCCTCGCGGGAGCGCACCGCCGGTTGCGGAGTGCGTCAGCGTCGCGAGAGCCAAGCACGCGTAACTCCGCGATTGACGCGCGTGATGCGCGTCGGCCGTGTACCGCGATTACTCTGGGTCGGGGCGCTCTACCGCGATTACTCTGGGTCGGGGCGCTCTGGGGTCGGGGCGCTCTGACTTCCGTCTGGCGCTCCACGGGATCCGCGCGCGCGGGCTCCGGCAGGGCGCCGGGGCAGGCCCGGCGCGGGCCTGGTCCTGCGGCCTCAAGACCAGGCGTGGATGCGGCGGGCCGCGACCGCCACGCCGCCGAGCGCGGCGGCCGCATCCACGCCGACGACGCAGAACTCCGGGGCGGGCCCGAGCACCAGCTGCCGCTGCCAGCTCTCGCCGGGAGGGAGCCTCGCGAGGAACTCCGTGTAGGGGACTCCGTCGGGCTTCGAGCACCACGTCGTGCGGTCGAGGGCCCCTTCACCGCCCGGAGCGACGAGGCGGTAGAGGCCGCCATGGCCTCCGCCCGCGAGCCGCGCGGCCGCGTCGTGTGGGTCGCGGCGGGCGCCGGAGACGGCGGCCTCGTTGAGCGCCCCGAGCGCGGCGAAGTCGTCCACGAGGTACCAGTCCTCGAACGCGCGCGGGACCGCCAGCCACGGCGCGGCCTCCACCTCGTACACGCGCGAGGCGCGCAGGCCGGGAGGAGCGTTGGACGCGAGGGCGCGGTGAAAGGCGACGAGAGACTCGACGTAGCGCCCGGCGTCCACCGTCGGCGCCGGCCAGTGCCAGAAGAGGTACGCGAGCATGTCCTCGTCTGTACTGGACCGAACGCTCCGGTCGCAACCTCCTGAGCGTCGTACGGTCTCGCGCCGGGAGCGTGGAGGGCGACGAGGAAGAAGCGGCGCCAGCGGAGGAGAAGACGCTAGGGCCCCGGCGGCACCGGCGAGCAGCTCCCGGCACGGCAGCTGCCACCCGGGCACTGTGAGTCCATCGAGCACTCCGGAACCCCCGGCGGCAAGGACGAGCACGCTCCCATCCGGCAGGAGCCGCCGGGACATTCGGAGTCGAGGGCGCAAGGCATGTGCTCGCGCGAGGCGTACGAGCACACGCCGAGCTGGCAGCGCCCACCGGGGCAGTCGGAGTCGATCGAGCACTCCTCGTGCGTGTCCGGCGCGGCGGCCGTCTTGCCGTGTCCCGCCGCGACGCATGCCACGGACGCCGCGATGGGGAACATCAGGGCGCAGGCGATCAACCGAAAGTTCATGGCCATCTCCGCTTCGAGCCAACCCGCCTCCGCTCGAAAGGTTACCGCAGTCTTCGGGGTACGAGAGACGACCTCGAACGCTCATCCCTTCGTCGCGCTCCATGCGAGATGATTGACGAGCCCGAAGTCGGTCGGGCGTGCGTCGCGTGAACGACGGAACGGTTATCGTGCTTCACCGTCTGTGGTCTTCTTCGGGATTACCGGGCGTCGGTGGGGGACGAATGACACGCGATCGGGTGCAGGATCCGGCGGCGCCTCGCGACATCGTGCCCTGGTCGAGCGTCCGGGACTGGGCGCCCATCGCGGCGCTCCTCGGACGGAACGTCGCCGCGCTGCGGGGCGAGGTCGCGGCGCTGCCGGACGGGATCGAGGGCGTCGCGCTCCTCGAAGACGGCACGCCGGCCGCCGTGGGGCTGTGGGTCGCGAAGGGCCTCACGGAGACGGGCCGGTGCGCGCTCACGTGGCTCGCGGGACCGGCGCCGGGGGCGCTCGCGATCGTGGACGAGATGGAGGCGCGCGCGCGGAGCGCGCAGGCGCGGACGCTTCGCGTCGTCGAGCGCGACGCCCCCGGCGTCGGTGCGAAGCTCGAGGCGCGGGGCTACCAGCCGGCGGACGCCGTCGTCGGCATGCGCCGCACGCGCCCGCGGCCGCCGCTCGCGCTGCCCGCCGGTCTCGCGGAGGTCGGCCTCGAGCAGGTCGGGCTCGACGCCTGGGCGGCGCTCGAGAACGACGCGTTTGCCGGGGTCGGATTCACGGTCCCCGTCACCGCGGAGGACGGTGCACGCATCGTGGCGGCGCCAGGGTTCGACCCGAAGCTCCTGCGGTTCGTCGTCGACGCTGACGGCGCCGTCGGCCTGCTGCGCGGCGTCGTGGCGCCCGAGCGCGAGGGGGAGGACGAGGTGGAGACGATCGCGGTCGCGTCGCGCGCGCGGCGTCGCGGACTCGGGCGATGGCTGCTGCGCCGGTGCGAGGCGCTGCTCGACGCGGCCTGCGCACGCGAGGTCGTGCTGCGCGTCGCGGCATCGAACGCGCCGGCGCTCGCGCTCTACCGCGCGGAGGCGTGGGTCGAGCGGTGGCGGCGGGGCGCGTGGGAGCGGGCGCTCTGACGCGTTCGCATGCGGCGCCAGTTCGAACCCGGCTTCCCGCTCCAACTCTCGAGGCCGGAACCTGGTGGCTTGGTCGCCCCTACGTTCCGGCCTCTCTCTTGCTGTCCGAGGCTCCTTGAGCCGGTCGGCAACGTTGTGACGTTCGTTCGCCACGAGTGGCTTCTTGAGGCTGGCGCGGCCGTTGCCGTCAGGATCGAGCGAGCTAGCGACGCCCAGAGTCAGTCACTACGTTCCTTCAGCGCGACGTTTCACCCATGGGGGAGACGATGGCTCAGGCGATAGTTCACAAGTCGGGTGAGGGTAGGGCCTTCTGGATGCTCGGAGGGCTCTACGAAGTCCTGCTGTCGAGCGACGAGTCGAATGGCGAGGCGACGGTCATGCAGATGACCATGCCCGCAGGCATGGGGCCGCCTGCACACGTTCACCGTCGCGTTGTGGAAACCGTGTACGTCGTCGAGGGAACGCTCACGTTGCACGTCGACGGGAAGAAGCTCGAGTGCGGGCCCGGATCGCTGATCCGCATCCCCGCCGACAAGCTCGAGCACTTCGAGCCTACGAGCAAGCTCCGCGTGGTCGTGACCTACGAGCCGGGTGGGATCGACAAGTTCTTCGCCGAAGCGGGCGAGCCGGCGCAGCGGCGCGAGATTCCTCCGGCGCCGACTTCGCCGCCGGACGTGGATAGGTTGACCAAGCTCGGCGCTCGCTACGGTCTCGAAATCCAGACGTCCGCGTGACTCTCGATCAGTACTCCGCCAGTTCACGCTGGCGTCGCCCGCGCGCGCGTCCCAGTCGCTGCCGTTGACGCTCCAGCGCTGACCGACGCAGGGAGGCGCCTCGTCGAGGGCGCCGGCCCGGCGCTGGGACAGGTACGACTTCGAGCCGATGGTGGAGGAGCAGCTCCGCACCGGCCAACTGCAGCGGGTCCTCGAGCCCTACGCCTCTGCCGTGCCTGGCTTCTTCCTGTACTTTCCCAGCCGCGCGCAGCGCTCCCCGCCGCTGCGGCTCTTCATCCAGACCGCGAGGGAGTTGGCCGTACGGGCAGCGTGAGCCGCTCACCCGTGGCGCACGACGGTTGGTGGCAGGCATCAGGAGCCTTGCCGGGAATCGTAGGGGGCGCCGCGACTTCGGAACGAACGCCGAGCCGGAACCCTCAGTCCACAAAGCAGAGGGGTCCCGCCTCTCGACGGAACCCCTCGGAAGAACTGGAGCGGGAAACCGGGTTCGAACCGGCGACCCTCAGCTTGGGAAGCTGATGCTCTACCAACTGAGCTATTCCCGCGTCGCGGACCAGTTTTTGCCGTGAAGGGGCCCGGGAGTCAAGGAGTTCGGCCGGGTGGAGCCGCCCGGGGCATGCGGGGTGCGTGGGCGCCGCCGACCGGCTAGAACGGCAGCCGTGAGCGACGAAATCCGGCGGCGGATCGAGGACGGGGTGGCGGCGCTGCGGGCGCGCTTCGGCGAGAAGCTGCGGGCGACGCCCTCGCTCTCCGACGCCGCGCCGCAGGGGGACGGGCCGCGGAACCGGCACGGCATGCCGAAGGAGCCGCCGGGCCAGAACGTCTTCGAGAAGTCGGAGTGGCCGGTGCTTGATCTCGGCGAGACGCCGGAGATCGCGCCCGAGCGCTGGCGGCTCGTGGTGGACGGGGCCTGCGAGGCGCCGCTCACGCTCTCCTTCGCCGAGCTGATGGCGCTCCCGCAGGAGGACGTGGAGGCCGACTTCCACTGCGTGACCGGCTGGTCGGTCCTGGACCTCGCCTTCCGCGGCGTGCGGCTCGAGACCGTCCTCGCGCTCGCGCGGCCGCTCGCGGAGGCGACCCACCTCATGGCGCACGCGTCCGACGGCTACTCCACCAACCTGCCGCTCGAGGAGGCGCTCAAGCCCGACGTCCTCCTCGTCCACGCGGTCGAGGGCGCGCCGCTCCCGCGGGCGCACGGCGGGCCGGTGCGCGTGGTGACGCCCCAGCTATACGCCTGGAAGGGCGCGAAGTGGGTCTCGCGCCTCGAGCTCATGACCCACGACCGGCGCGGCTACTGGGAGATCCGCGGGTACTCGAACACCGCGTACCCGTGGCGCGACGACCGGATGTGGTGAGCTCGGCTACTTCTTCTTCGCGAAGCGGCGGAAGAAGGCCACGATCTGCTTCTCGGCGTCCTTCCAGCCGATCTCCGGGGCGGGCTCGTCCTCCTCGCCCTCGATCCAGATCCCGCCGCAGGACTCGCAGGTGTCGTAGGTGACGGCGCGCTTCTCGCCGCCCTCGACCACCACGAGATCGACGTTACAGGCCGGGCACATCCCCGCGATCTCGTCCGCGTTCACGTAGCCGCCGAGCGCCGACAGCGCCGGCAGGTTCGCGTGCAGCAGCATCTTGTTCAGGTCCGCGACATCCACCACCCAGACTCCGCCGCACTCGCCGCAGCGGTGCACCACGCTGTCCTCGTGGGAAATCTCGGCCATCTCGACGCTGCACCGCGGGCAATCCATGACGGAAACGGGTCCTCCTTGGGACCGTGAAGCACGAGGATCAGGAAAGGGATCCGAGCGAAGCGCCGGAGCTATCCAGGAAACCCCCGGATACTAGGCAGAAGGCCCGGGACCTTTCAACGGACTTTCGGCGCTGCCGCCTCGCCGCATACCCGGCGAAGGGCGGCGATCAGCCGGCGCAGGCGCTCCGCGTGGAGCTTCAGGGCCACCCGGTTCACCACCAGGCGCGCGGAGACGTCGAGGACCGTCTCCTCGATGACGAGCCCGTTCGCGCGAAGGGTCTCCCCGGTCTCGGTGATATCGACGATGGCGTCGGCGAGGCCGAGCGAAGGGGCGACCTCGATGGAGCCGTGGAGCGGGATGATCTCCGCCGGGATGCCCTTCTTCGCGAAGTGGTGGGCGGCGAGCGAGAGGTACTTGGTGGCGACGCGGGGCGCGACCCCGCGGGGGAGGGGCTTCGCGTCCCGGTGCCGGGCCACGATCACCGTGCAGCGGCCGATCCCGAGGTCGAGCGGCTCGTACAGGTCGCGCGGCTCCTCCCGCAGGATGTCGAGCCCCACGATGCCGACCGCCGCCGCCCCGTGCTCCACGTAGCTCGCCACGTCCGCGGCCCGGATGGAGATGAAGCGCAGCCCCGCCTCGGGCGCGTCGGCGGCGAGCTTGCGCGTCCCGTCGAGGAGCTTCTTCGGGGAGACGCCGAGGGCGCGCTCGAAGAGCGCCGACGACTCCTCCAGCAGCCGGCCCTTCGGGACCGCGACCGTGATGATCTCGCCGTTCACGCCTTCTCCCGCCGGATGCGCGCGCCGAGGGGCGCGAGCTTCTCCTCGATCCGTTCGTAGCCGCGATCCAGATGGTACACGCGATGGACCTCGGTCGTGCCCTGCGCGGCGAGGCCGGCGAGGACGAGCGCCGCCGAGGCGCGCAGGTCGGAGGCCATCACCGGCGCCCCGGAGAGCCCCGGCACGCCCTTCACCACCGCGGTCTTCCCGTCGACGGCGATGTCTGCGCCGAGCCGCTGCAGCTCGTGCACGTGCATGAAGCGGTTCTCGAAGACGGTCTCGGTGATCTTCGACGACCCGTCGGCGAGGCAGAGCAGCACCATCATCTGCGCCTGCATGTCGGTGGGGAAGCCGGGGTGCGGGGCGGTGCGGACGTCCACCGGGCGCGGGCGGCCGTCGCCGACCACGCGCAGCCCGCCCTCCACCGGCAGGACCTGGGCGCCGACCGCCCGGAGCTTCTCGACGAGCGCCTCCACGTGCGCCGGGACGCAGCCCTTCACCGTCACGTCGCCGCCGGGCAGCGCGCCCGCGACGAGGAACGTGCCCGCCTCGATGCGGTCAGCGATCACGACGTGGTCGATCGGCCGGAGCGACTCGACGCCCTCGATCCAGATGTCGTCGGTGCCGTCGCCCTCGATGCGGGCGCCCATGCCGCGGAGCGCGTTCGCGAGGTCCACGATCTCCGGCTCGCGCGCGCAGTTCCGGAGCAGCGTCTCGCCCTCGGCGAGCACCGCCGCCATCATGACGTTCTCGGTGCCGGTGACGGTCTGGCCGTCGAAGGTGAAGGTCGCGCCCCGGAGCCGGCCGCGCGGCGCGGTCGCCTCGACGTAGCCGTGCTCGAGGTGGATCTCGGCGCCGAGCGCGGCGAGGCCCTTGAGGTGCTGGTCGATCGGCCGCGCGCCGATGGCGCACCCGCCCGGCATGGACACGCGCGCCTTGCCCCAGCGCGCGACGAGCGGGCCGAGCACGACGACCGAGGCGCGCATCGTCTTCACGAGCTCGTACGGCGCCTCCGGCTGCACGGCGGCCGGGACGCGGATCCACAGGGCGCCCTTCTCGCCCGCGTTCCGCTCGGCCTGGCAGCCCATGTGGCCGAGCAGCCGCCCGAGCGTGCGGACGTCCGCGAGATCGGGGACGTTGCGGATGCGGTGCTCACCCTCGGCGAGGAGGGAGGCAGCGATGATGGGGAGGGCCGCGTTCTTCGCGCCGGAGGCCTCGACGCTGCCACGCAGCGGGACGCCGCCTTCGATGAGGATCTTGTCCAATTCCACTCCGTGCCCGCGGCGCGCGCCGCGGGTGTTGCACCGCGCGTGACAGCGCGGGCCCGTCGGGCCCAGACCGGGCGTCGAGGCGGGCGGATTCTACGCCGGGTGGGGCCCGCCCGCCATGTGGGCCACCACCAGCCTGGGCAGCCCGGCGTGGTCCCGGCGGGCCTCCGCACGCTCGAAGCCGGCCTGCAGGCACAGGCTCGGCAGCTCGGCGAGGTGGCCCTCGTGCATCTCCAGCACGAGCGTTCCCCCGGGGACGAGCCGCGCCGGTGCGCCGGCGACGATGCGGCGGAGGAGCGCGAGTCCGTCGGCCCCCCCGTCGAGCGCGATGCACGGCTCGCGCCGCACCTCGCGGGAGAGCCCGGCGAGCTCGCCCGTCGGAACGTAGGGCGGATTGGAGACGATCACCTCGAACAGCGCGTCCCCGTGGACCGCCGCCCACAGGTCGCCGTGGGAGAACTCGACCACGGCGCCGAGCCGGGCCGCGTTCTCCCGCGCCACGGCGAGGGCGCCCTCCGAGGCGTCGGTCGCGAGGACGCGCGCGTCCGGCCGCTCGAGGGCGACGCTGACGGCGATCGCGCCGGAGCCGGTGCAGAGGTCGAGGAGCCGCCCGCCCGGCGGCAGCGCCGCGAGCGCCGCCTCGACGAGGAGCTCGGTCTCGGGGCGCGGGACGAGCACCCGCGCGTCCACCGCGAACGCCCGGCCGTAGAACTCTCTCTTGCCGACGAGGTAGGCGGTGGGCTCGCCCTCGCCGCGGCGGCGGACGAGCTCGCGGTAGGCGGCGAGCTCGGGCTCGCCGAGCGGCTTGTCGAAGTCGAGGTAGAGCCGGACCCGATCGCAGGAGAGCGCGTGCGCGAGGAGCACCTCCGCCGTGAGGCGCGGCGAGTCGACGCCCTTCTTCGCGAAGAACTCCTGGGTCCAGGCCAGGAGCTTCAGAGGGGTCCAGGACGTGGTGATCATGCGGGGGCCGCGCCCCCGTCCCCGCGCGCCGGGAGCGCCTGTTCACGCGTCGTCATCGGTGGCGGGGGGTGGGGCTCACGCGCGCCGCTCCGCGGCGCCCTCGGCGGCGTTCCCGCGCGACGCCTCGCGCAGGGCCGCCGCGGCGTAGAACGTGCGGCACGCGTCGATGACGTCCTGGACGTCGCCATCCATCACGGCGGGCAGGTTGTGCCGGGTGTAGTTGACGCGGTGGTCGGTGAGCCGGTCCTGCGGGAAGTTGTAGGTCCGGATCTTCTCGGAGCGGTCGCCCGTGCCGACCTGGCTCTTCCGCGCCGCGTCGCGCGCGCTGCGCTGCTTCTCGAGCTCGATCTCGTAGAGCTTCGCGCGGAGCATGCGCATCGCCATGTTGCGGTTCTTGAGCTGGCTCTTCTCCTGCTGGCACTTCACGATGATGCCGGTCGGCTTGTGCGTGAGGCGCACGGCCGAGTCCGTCGTGTTGACGCTCTGGCCGCCCGAGCCGGTGGAGCGGAACACGTCCATCTCGATGTCGGCGGGGCTCACCTGGATGTCGATGTCCTCGGCCTCGGGCATCACCGCGACGGTCACCGTCGAGGTGTGGATGCGCCCCTGCGCCTCGGTGGCGGGCACGCGCTGCACGCGGTGCACGCCCGACTCGTACTTGAGCCAGGAGTAGACCTGGTCGCCGGCGATGTTGACGGTGACGTCCTTCACGCCGCCCAGGTTGCCGCCCGAGCTGTCCGCGACCTCGGCGCGCCAGCCTCGCCGCTCGGCGTAGCGGAGGTACATGCGCAGCAGCTCCGCTGCGAACAGCCCGGCCTCGTCGCCGCCCGCGCCGGCGCGGATCTCGAGGATGACGTCCTTCTCGTCGGCCGGGTCCCTCGGCACGAGGTAGATCTTGAGCTGCTCCTCGGCGGGATCGACCTGCGGGCGGAGCAGGGCGAGCTCCTCCTTCGCCATCTCGCGCAGCTCGGGGTCCTTCTCCGCCAGCAGCGCCTCGTTGTCCTCGATGTCCTTCACGAGCCGCCGGTAGGCGCGGAGCGCCTCCACGGTGGGCTCGAGCGACGCGCGCTCCTTGGACACCTTGCGGAAGCGGTCGCCGCTCGACGCGACGCCGGGATCCGACAGGAGCGCGGTGAGCTCCTCGAAGCGCTGCTCGATCGCCTCGAGCTTCTTCAGGACTTCCTGGGACAGCATGGGGGCACGTTCTTAACCGCTCCGGGCCTCGCCCGGCAAGGCGCACGGGGGCGTAGGGCGCGGCGGAGCGCCGCCTTTGCGCGGCGTCGGCGCGGGAGGGATGATGCGCGCCCGTGGACGGACGGATCGTCATCCGGAACGGGATCGTGCCCCCGGCGGGCGCGGGCGCGACCGTCGTGGTGGAGGGGCGGCGCATCGTCCTCGTCGCGCCGCCGGGCCGGCGGGTCGAGGGGCGGCCGGGCGACTGGGACGTGGACGCGGACGGGCGGCTGGTGGTGCCCGGGATGATCGACGCGCACACCCACCTCGCCCTCGGGTCGCTGCAGCGGCTGGCGGGGCTCCCCGGGCGCCCCCCGCCCACGATCTCCGATCTGCGCGCCGGCCTCCGCGGCCGGGCCGAGCGCCGCGCCACCCCGGAGCGCCTCGGGGCGCTGGCGCGGGCGGGCGCGCTCGCCGCCCTGCGCGCGGGCGTGACCTGCGCGTTCGATCTCGTCC
>NZ_JALCYX010000024.1:0-61197 GCF_022690695.1 Anaeromyxobacter sp. SG17 | reverse complement strand
CGTGCGCCCGCCGACGCCGCCCGCGGCGCGCGCCCGCCCGCCGCGCCGCCGCGCCCGCCCGCACCGGGCGCCAAGAAGAACATCGGGTACCTGTAGCGCCGAAGGACGTCGCGTGAACTATCTCGAGTACTACGAGCTGTCGCAGGAGCCGTTCTCGAACGCGCCGGTCTCGCGCTTCTACTACTCGTCCGCCCAGCACGCGCAGGCGCTCCTGCGGCTCACGCACGCCGTCTCCGGGATGAAGGGGCTCGCCGTGCTCGTGGGCGACATCGGCGCGGGCAAGACCACGCTCGCGCGGCGGATGCTCGACGCGCTGCCGGAGGAGGAGTACGAGGCGGCGCTCCTCGTCATCATCCACTCGGGCATCACGGCGAGCTGGCTGCTCAAGCGGATCGCGCTCCAGCTCGGGGTCGAGAGTCCCGCGGACGAGAAGCTCGCGCTGCTCTCCCAGCTCTACCAGCGGCTCGTCCGGATCTACGAGCAGGGCAAGAAGGCCGTCGTCCTCATCGACGAGGCCCAGATGCTCGCCACGCGCGAGATCATGGAGGAGTTCCGCGGGCTGCTGAACCTCGAGGTCCCCGAGCGCAAGCTCCTCTCGTTCGTGTTCTTCGGGCTGCCGGAGATCGAGCAGAACCTGAAGCTCGATCCGCCGCTCGCGCAGCGCGTCGCGCTCAAGTACCGGCTCGAGCCGCTGTCGGGCGAGGCGACCGACGCGTACGTCCGGCACCGGCTGCGGCTCGCCGGGGCCCCGCGCGTGCCGTTCTCCGCGGGCGCCCTCGCGCGCATCCACGCCTACACGCGCGGCACCCCGCGCCTCATCAACACCCTGTGCGACAACGCCCTCTTCGAGGGCTTCGTGGCCCGCGCGCGAGAGCTCGACGAGCGGTTCGTCGACCGCGTCGCCCGCGACCTCGGCATCGAGGCCCCCGCGGCGGACGCCGGTCCGGTGGAACGCCCGGCGCGGCTCGACCTCGCCGAGATCGATCGCTACCTCGAGTCGCTCGAGTAGCGGCCGCGCGCTTGGTCCGGCGCGGATCGCGGTGGAGAATCGAGGCAGGTGAAGAAGCGCACCGTCGCCCTGGCGTTCCTCGCGCTCATCGTGGCCCTGGTGGGCGGCACGATCGCGGGGCTGCGCACGCGCTGGGCGGCGGATCGCATCTGCGCGCTCGCCGCCGAGCGCGTGGAGCGCACGACCGGCCTCGAGCTCGCCGTCGCGGCGTGCCGGATCCGGCCGCTCGCGCTGGAGCTCGAGGCGGAGGGCATCCGGCTCGGGCCGGCCTCGGCGCCGCTCTTCACCGCCGACGCGCTCGCCGCCCGGCTCGCGCCGATCCAGGCGCTGGGGCGCCAGCTCCACCTCGCCGAGCTGCGCCTCGTGCGTCCGCGGGTCGTGGTCCCCCCGCGCTCGCCGCGCAGCGGGGCCGGCGCCGCCGACGCCTGCCCGCCCCCGCTCCTCGCGCGCTTCGAGGTCCGGCACCTGGACGTCGAGGCGGGGGCGATAGACGTGGCGCTCGCTGGGGGCCGCCGCCTCGTCGTGGACCGCATCGACGTCCGGTCGCGCCCGCCCGCGCGCTCGCTCCGGGCGTTCGGCGCGGCGCACCGGCGCGCGCGCGTGGAGATCTCCGCGGGGCCGGCGCGCCTCACGGGGCCGGGGCGCGCCTTCGACGCCTCGTCCGTCTCCGCCGACGTGGAGGTGGCGCTCGATCTCTCGCGCCTGGTGGTGAACGGGGCGGAGGCCGACATCGGCGGGGTGCGCCTCTCCGCGCGCGGCGAGGTCCGCGACCTGTGCGACCCGTCGTTCGAGCTCACCGCGACCGCTCACGGCGGCGTCGCCGACGCGCTCGCGCTCGCGGGCGTGAACGCAGACGCGGAGGGGAGCGCCGAGGTCGTCGCGAGCGTGCGCGGCCCCGCGAGCGCGCCGGAGGTGTCCGCGACCGTCGCCTGGACGGGGGTCCGGATCGGCGCGCAGCGCGCCGGCGCCGGCCAGGCGGCGCTGCGGCTCGCCGGCGAGGAGGTCGTGTTCGACCGGATCGAGGTCCCGCTCGCCGAGGGCAGCGCCCTCGCGCGCGGCACGCTCCGCCTCGCGCGCGGCGCGCCGATCGCGGCGGAGGTCGAGCTGCGCGGGGCCGAGCTCGCGGAGGTGCTCGATCGGCTCGGCGTCCGCGATCCCTGGGTGAGCCTCAAGCTCGACGGCCGGGCGGCGGTGTCCGGCACCCTGTGGCCGCCGGCGCTCGGCGGCGAGCTCGGGGTCGACGTGCGCGACCTGCGCGCGCTCACGCGCCCGTACCGCCAGGCGAAGGGCGACCCCGGCGTCGTGGCGTTCGCGGCGGGGCGGCTCGAGTCCAAGGTCCGCGTGGATCGGGAGGGGCTGTTCTTCGACGCAGGCCGGCTCTCGGTCGGACGCGGCACGGTCAGCGCCGACGCGGCGGTCCACTTCTCGGAGGCGCGCGGCTTCTCGGTCCGCGCGCGCGGCGAGGCGGACCTCGACGCGCTCGGGCGCGTGGCAGACGTCCCCTGGGCCGGGCTCGCCCGCATGGACGCGACGATCGAAGCGGCGCCGTACGGCAACCCGCACGTGGTCGGCCGCACCCGCATCGAGCGCTTCCGCTTCCTCGACGTCGATCTCGGGAACGTCTCGTCGGACTTCCGCTACGACGACTTCCTCCTGCGCTTCTCGGGCGCCGAGGGGGCGCGGAACGTGTCGCGCTGGAAGGGCGAGGGCGTCGTGGACCTCGACCGCACGCCGGCGCACGTCGTCTCCTCGCGGTTCGAGGCGAAGGGACGGATCCGCGACCTGCTCGACGCCGTGCGCGACTGGCTCCCGCGGTCGCGCTGGATGCGCGAGGTCGTGGACGGCGACGTGGAGGTGTCCGGCACCGCGACCGGCCCCGCGGACGCGGTGGACGCCGAGTTCGAGGCCCGCTTCGGCGCCGGGACGATCTACGGCCGCCGCTACGACTCCGGGCGGGCGGAGGGCCGCATCCACAAGGGCGTCGAGACGCGCCTCGATCGCGCGGAGCTGCGCCGCGGCACCGGGGTCGCGCGCGCCACCGGCACGTGGAGCGCCCTGCCGCCGTTCCCCTGGGACGTCGACGTCTCCTTCTCCGGCGTGCCGATCGCGTCGCTCGGGCTGTCGGGCGGCACGTGGTCCGGCACCGTCGCCGGGACCGCGACGCTGGAGGGCTCCGTGGACCGGCCGCGCGTGCGCTTCGCGGCGAACGGCGACGCGGTGCACGCGGAGGGGTTCGGCCTCGGGACGGTGCAGGTGGGCGGGACGCTCGAGGGCGAGCGGCTCGTCGTGACGGGCGGCGCCGAGGGCGTCTCGTTCGAGGGAGAGGCGACGCTCTCGGGACGCATGCCGTTCCGTGCGCGCGCGCGGCTCGCGATGCACGACGTGACGCGGCTGCTCCCCGACGGCGCGCCGGCGGGCTTCCGCGCCCGCGTCGCGGGGGAGGGGACCGCGGAGGGCGAGCTCGCGGACCTGTCGCTCGCGCGCGCGCGCGTGCGGCTCGACGAGGTCCAGGCCGGGTACGCGGACTTCCGCGTGCAGTCGGCCGGCCCGGCGGTGCTGGACCTCGACCGCGGCCGGGTCGAGGTGCAGGGGCTCGTCCTGCGCGGGACGAACACCGAGCTCGCGCTCTCCGGCGCGCGCGCGGCCTCGGGTCAGCTCGACGTCTCCGCGCGCGGCAACCTCGATCTGCGCCTCCTCGGCGGGCTCACGCCCGCGCTGCGCCGTCCCGCGGGGCGGCTGACGCTCGAGGCGCACGTGGCCGGCACCGCCGAGGAGCCGGTCCTGGTCGGCGCCGGACGCGTCGAGGACGCCGGGTTCGAGCTGCGCGAGATGACGCTCGCCTTCTCGGGCCTGCGCGGCGATCTCGCCTTCTCGCAGAACCGCATCCTGTTCGACGGGCTCGAGGCCGCGGTGAACGGCGGCCGCGCCCGGCTCGAGGGCGAGGTGCAGCTCTCGTCCTTCCGCCCGTCACGCCTCCGGGTCGAGGCGAAGCTCGACGAGATCCCGCTCGCCGTCCCGGCGTACCTCCCGGTCACCCTCTCCGGCCGGCTGGAGGCGACGGGCTCCCCGGACGCGACCACGCTCACCGGGCGCGTCCACGTCCTGCGCGCGCGCTACACCGCCGACGTCGACCTCGAGCGAAGCCTGCTCGAGGTGCGCCGGCGCGCGGTCGCGCCGCCCCGCGCCTACGATCGCGCGGGCGAGTGGCTCCGGTTCGACGTGCAGGTCGCGGTCGACGGCGACGCGCGGATCGACAACGACCTCGTGCGTGGCGCCCTCTCCGGCGAGCTGACCCTCACCGGCTCCCTCGCGGCCCCCGGCCTCGTCGGCACGCTCTCGATGGCCGAGGGGAGCCGCGCGATGTTCCGCGGCAACGAGTTCCAGCTCACGCACGCCATCCTGGAGCTCACCGACCGGAACCGGGTCGCGCTCGCGCTCGACGTGCACGGTGAGTCGCAGGTGCGGGACTACCAGGTCTTCATGCACGTCTTCGGGCCGATGAGCGACCCGCAGATCACGCTCACGAGCGCGCCCGCGCTCGCGCAGCCGGACATCATCACGCTCCTCTCGCTCGGGTTCACCCGGCGCGACGCGGCGGCGGGCGCCGGCGTGGGCGGCGTCGCCACCGCGGCGGCGGCGCAGGCGCTCTTCTCGGCGTCCGGGCTGGACGAGCAGGTGAAGCGCTTCCTGCCGCGCACCGGCGTCATGCGCGATCTGTCGGTCCGGATCACGAGCGCGTACTCGGAGGGGAGCGGCCAGGTCGAGCCGCGCGCGGAGTTCGAGTCGTGGTTCCTGCGCGACAAGCTGCGGCTCCGCTACCAGGCGCCGCTCGCCGGCGCGCGGGGGCAGAAGGCGCAGGCGGAGCTCCGGCTCGGCGATCACACCGCGGTGCAGTACCAGTGGGACAACGACAACCCCGACGTGGCCACCGGCGATCACGGGGTGGACCTGAAGCTGCGCTGGGAATGGACGGATCAGAAGTGACGGTCCGCGTCGATCCCTGCTCGCTGCGCCGCCTCGCGTGCCTGCTCGCGGCCGTGCTCGCCTGCGCGGCGCTCCCCGCCGCGGCCGCGCCCCCTCCAGCGCCGGCGGACGTGTCCTCGCCGCCGCGCGTGGTCGGCGTCGAGCTGCGGGTGCCCGAGACGGAGGACCGCGTCGCGCTCGCCGCGTTCGTGGACGTGCGGCCGGGGGAGGCGCTCTCCACTCGCGCGCTGCGCCGCACCGTGCAGCGCCTCTACCAGACCGGCCGGTTCCGCGACGTGGTGATCCGCGCCACCCCGGCGGCGCCGCCACCGAACCAGCACGGCGAGTGGGTGTCGCTGGTCATCGAGGCCCTCCCGGTCCGGATGCTCGCGACACTCGAGGTGCGGATCGAGGGGCCCGCGGTGCTCGACGCCGCCGGCGTGCGCGCCGCGGCGCGGCTCCCCACCGGCGAGCCGTTCGACGCCTCCGACCTCGACGCGGCCGCCGCGCGGGTCCGAACCCTGCTCGCGCGCCGCGGGTACCCCGAGGCGGCGGTGGAGGCGAGCGCGCTCCGCGACGACGCGGCGCTGCTCCGCGTCGCGGCGGGGGAGCCCGTGCGGATCCGCTCGGTGCGGCTCTCTGGGTCCGGCGAGGCGCCGCGCCTCACCTCCGCGCTCCGCTCGCGCGCCGGGGCGGTGCTGGATCGGGACGTCCTCGAAGCGGACGTCCGCGCCGCGCGCGCCTCCCTGTACGAGGGCGGATACCGGCGCGCTCGCGTCGGCACCCCCGTCGTGCGGGTCGAGGGCCGGCTCGCGGACGTGGAGCTCCCGGTCGACGCCGGGCCCAGGCTCGCCTTCGTCTTCCGCGGCAACCAGGAGATCGCCTCGCAGGTGCTCGCGAGGCAGCTCGCGTTCGAGGACGGCCAGCCGGTGGACGCGCCGGCCATCGCCGCCGCGGCCGACCGCATCCGGGCGTTCTACCGCCAGCGTGGGTTTGCGGGCGCGCGGGTCGAGCCGGAGGAGACCCGCCATGGTCGCCTCGCCGCGGTGGTCTTCCACGTCGAGGAGGGGCGCCGCTACCGGCTCCGGGAGGTCCGGCTCGACGGGGTGGAGCAGCGCGACGCCGCCACGCTGCGCGCGCAGCTCGCCGCGATCCTCGACGAGGAGGGCGGCAAGCGAGACGAGACGGAGGCCGACCGCGGGCGCGCGCTGCTCGTGTCGATCCCGGGCGTGCGGCCGCCGCGCGCCCCGCCCGCCGCGCTCGCGCCGAGCGAGGTGTGGGACGAGGCGTCCTGGGCGCGCGCCGCCGAGCGGATCGTGGACGACTACCGCGCCGACGGGTGGCTCGAGGCGGTCTACCTCGGCGCCTCCGTGTCGCTCGACGCCCGCGAGCGCGTGGCGGACGTGACGGTCCGGCTGCGCGAGGGCCCGCGCACGCACGTCGAGGCGATCTCGTTCGAGGGGAACCGGATCGTGTCGCTCGCCGAGCTCGCGCGCGAATCGCGCCTCGCGCCCGGCGATCCGCTCGTCTTCGAGCGGATCGAGGAGACGCGCGCCGCGATCCTCCGCCGCTACCTCGCGCGCGGTCACCTCTACGCCCGGCTCGACGCGCGCGAGGAGCTCGACCCCGAGCGTCACACGGTGGCGATCCGCTTCGTGGTGGACGAGGGGCCGCAGGTGCGCATCGGGCGCGTGCTGCTCTCGGGGAACCGGCGCACCCGCGACGACGTGGTCCGCGGCGCGCTCGCGTTCGCGGAGGGCGACGTCTACGACCCGGAGCGGATCGCGAAGAGCCAGGCGGCGCTCCTGCGGCTCGGCGTGTTCCGCTCGGTGTCCATCCGCGTGCAGGAGCCGGAGGCGCCGCACGCGACGAAGGACCTCGCCGTCGAGCTCGCCGAGCGGCCGTGGGCGACGCTGTCGCAGGGCGTCGGGTTCTCCATCGCGGACGGGCCGCGCGCGTTCGTGGAGTACGGCGAGCCGAACATCCTCGGCCGCGCGCTCGAGCTGGGCGCGCGCGCGAAGGTGAACTACCCGCTCGAGACGCCCTGGGTCGAGCGGCCGGACCTCGCGGGCAAGGCGCCCTCGGATCGCGTGGAGGGGCGGGCGGAGGTCGGGCTGCGCACCCCGACCCTCGCCTTCCTGCCCATCCCCGCGAGCGTCCGCACGAACGTCATCGGCGAGATGCTGCACCGCAAGGCCTACGCGCTCCGCCGCGCCTCGGCGATCGCCGGCGTGGACGCGGGGCTCACCTCCCGGCTGTCGGCCTCGCTCCAGTACGAGATCGAGGTGGACCGCATCGACCGCACGAACGCGGTCGGCTACCTCACCCAGGCGGACCTCGAGCGGCTGCGGTTCGACGAGGGGATCACCACGCTCCACGCGCTCCGGCCGTCGATCTCGATCGACCACCGCGACAACTCCGCCCACCCGCACTCCGGCTGGGCGGCCTCCGGCGCGCTCGAGTACGCCCGCTCCCTCGGCGCCGAGCGCGAGGGCCCGGACGACCGCGCCCTCTTCGGCCTGCTCCCCGCGAGCGGGATCCACACGAACATGCTGAAGCTCTCTGCGTCCTCGTCCGGCTACCTGCCGGTGGGGCGCGGCAGCGTGGTCGCGCTCTCCCTGCGCGGCGGCCGCGTGTTCCCGCTCGACCGCCGCTCGCAGACCATCATCCCGCGCCGCTTCTTCCTCGGCGGCGCGTCGTCGATGCGCGGCTACGGCGAGGAGGAGATGATCCCCGAGGACGTCCGCAGCGACCTCTCCGCCGAGGCGCGCCACTGCGCGACGAGCCCGACGAAGGTGGGCTGCACGGACCGCGGCAGCCGCATCGCCGCCGGTGACCGGCCGGTGTCCGAGGGCGGCGAGGCCTTCCTGCTCGCCAAGACCGAGCTGCGCATCCCCCTGCGCCGGAGCCTCGAGGCGGGCCTCTTCTTCGACCTCGGCAACCTGTGGCTCGACCCGATGCGCTACCGGCTCGTGGACCTGCGCGCCAACGCCGGCGTGGGCCTGCGGTTCGTGACGCCCATCGGCCCCGCCGCGCTCGACCTCGGGTTCAACCTCGACCCCGACCGCGCCGTGAACGAGCGGATCTTCGCCCCGCACTTCACGATCGGGTTGTTCTGAGCTGCCCGGCCGCCTCGGCGCTGCGCGAGCTCGCCGAAGTCGAAGGACGGAGCGCCTTCGGGGTGAGGCTCCGCGCGAAGCGCGGGGAGAGGCCCCCGGCGACGGCGGTCAGCCGTCGACGGACGGGGGCGCAGCCCCCGCGTGATCTCAGTCAGCGCGGAAACCGCGCCATCACCTCGTCGAACGTCTCGAACACGTCGTGCCGGATCCCGCGCTCCGCGCAGTAGCGCACGAGGCTGGACCCGGCGCGGGCGAAGACGTGATCGGCGGCGTCGGCCGCGTGGCGGTCGCCGGTGCCGTCGCCGCAGAGGACGACCTTGTTGCCCGCGCGCTGCAGCTCGCGGACGACGTCGCCCTTGCAGAACCCGCAGAAGCCGCAGTCCGCGCCGTGGAACTGGACCGAGAGCCCCGCGGGCGAGAGCTCGGCGCGGTTGGCGCGGACCTCCACGTGCGCGCGCAGCGCGGGCGGGAGCCGCTCGAGCACCGGCTCGATGTAGGCGTCGAGGCCCGAGGAGACGACGAGGAAGGGCCGGCCGCTCGCCCGGCAGGCCTCGACGAGGGCCTCGAAGCCGGGCCGCAGCACCGCCCGCTCGCGCGCGAACGCGGCGATCTCGCCGCGGGAGGCCGTGATCGGCGCGAACACCTTCGCGAGCAGCACGCTGAAGGGGAACTCGCCGCGCTGGTAGTCCGCCGCGGCGGCGCGGTAGTTGGCCTCCCCCGCGAACCGGTAGGCGACGAGATCGCCGAGGTCCTCGGTCAGGGCGGTGCCGTCGAAGTCGCAGACGATGGCCCAGGGCGCTCGCATCGGGGCCGACGTTCTACTCCGGCCGCACGGCGATTGCCATCACCCCGAACCCGGAGAGCACCGGCCACGCGCGCGCCTCGGCGAACCCGGCGCGCGCGAGGAGCGCCGGGAGGCTCGCCTCGTCGTAGCGGCGGTGGAGCCGGGACATGCTGCGCCAGAGCGCCATCGCGAGGCCGTTGCGGGGGCTCGCCCGCAGCGCCTCGCGGAGCCGGGCGCGCCCGTCCCGCGGCTCGAGGAACGCGATGTGGCCGCCGGGCCGCACCGCGCGGCGCACCTCCCGGAGCGCCGCGGCCGGATCGTCGAGGAGGTAGAGGAAGCTGTGGCCGGTGGCGGCGTCGAAGGCGCCGTCGCGGACGGGGAGGGCGAGGGCGTCGCCGCGGACGAGCGGCAGCGCCACCCGCGCCGCGCGGGCGTGGCGCGCGGCGCGCCGCAGCATCGGCGCGGAGGTGTCGAGCCCCACGTGCCGGCGCGCGGGATCGGCGCGCGCCATCTCGAGCGCGCTGGTGCCGGGCCCGACGCCGAGGTCGAGGACGCGCGGCCCGCCGACGAGCTCGGCCATCGCGCGGCAGTCGCGGCGCCACGCCTCCTGGTCGGTGAGGAGCTCGTAGATCGCCGCGGCGCGCCCGAACGCGAACGCCGCGTAGACGCGGCCGGCGCGGGCGCGCAGGCGGCTCATGCCGGGCCGACGCGGTCGTGGAGGAGGCCCCAGCGGACCCCGCGGTCCGAGACCGTCAGCCGCTCGAACCCCGCCGCGCGCATCGCCTCGACCACGATGACCGCGCCGGCGAGGATCACGTCGGCCCGCTTCGGCTCCATCCCGGGCAGCGCCGCCCGCGCGCGCACCGTCAGCGCGGCGAGCCGGGCGAGGAGCGCGTCGGCCGCGGCGAGGGTGAGGGTGGCGCCGTGCACGCGCTCCGCGTCGTAGGCGGGCAGCGCCTGCTCGACGGCGGCGAGGGTCGTGACGGTGCCGGCCACGCCGACGAGGCGCGCCGGCCCGAGCCCCGCGATCATCTCCCGGAGGGGGCCGAGCGCCTCCCGCGCCGCGTCCCGCAGCACGGCGAGCTCCGCGCTCGACGGCGGGTCGCCCCGCACGTGCCGCTCCGTGAGCCGCACCGCGCCGACCTGCAGGCTCGTGCGCGCGCGCGGGGCGGGACCTTCGCCCACCGTGAATTCGGTCGACCCGCCGCCCACGTCGAGCACGGCGAGCGGGCCCGCGCCGCCGAAGTCGCGCCACGCGCTCGCGTAGACGAGCCGCGCCTCCTCGTCGCCCGAGATCACCTCCGGCACGAGCCCCGCCGCCGCGCGCGCCGCCGCGAAGAACTCCGCCCCGTTGGACGCGTCGCGCGCCGCGCTCGTCGCCACGCAGGCGACGATCTCGGCGCCGAGCGCGCGGGCCTCGGCGGCGTAGGCGGCGAGCGCCGCGACCGTCTCGCGGATGCCTGCCGCGTCGAGCCGCCCGCTCGCGTCCACGCCGCGCCCGAGCCGCGTGATCTCCGCGCGCTCGACGACCGGCGCGAGCGTCGCGCCGCGCCGCTCGGCCACGGTGAGGAGCACCGTGTTCGTCCCGACGTCGATCGCCGCGAACCGCTCGGTCAAGGCGTCCCCCCTGGACGACGGCTCGCGCCTCCGCGGTCGTCCCCGCGGGCTTGCGGGGCCGGGCTACTCGGCGAGCGGGCCCCAGGCCGGCGCGGAGAGCTCCCCGCCGCCGCCGGCGGAGATCACGGTCTGCTTCTCGCCGCGCGCGTCGGACACGACGAGCTGGAACCCGGCGCCGGCGCGATCGGTCTTGATCGCCAGCAGCCGCCCGTTGGGCGCCCAGGTCGGCTCCTCGTTCGTGCGCCCCTGGTCCTGCGTCACGCGCTGGATCTTGCCGTTGTCGGGCGAGACGACGAACACGTCGAACACCTTGCGCTCGTCGCGCGCGGTGAACGCGATGGCGTCACCGCGCGGGCTCCAGGCCGGCGTCTGGTTGTAGTTTCCCTGGAAGGTGAGCCGCTTCGGGCTCGAGCCGTCCGCGCCCATCAGGTAGATCTGCGGCGTGCCGCTCCGGTCGGAGACGAACGCGAGCCGCTTGCCGTCCGGGGACCAGGAGGGCGAGAGGTCGAGGGCGGCCTCGCGCGTGAGCCGCCGCGCGCCGGAGCCGTCCGCGTTCATCACCCACACGTCGCTGTTCGCGCGATCCGTGATGGTGAAGGCGATCTGCCTGCCGTCCGGCGAGTAGACCCCGCCGTAGGCGTTCGGGATGGCGGCGAGGCGCCGGAAGCCCTTGTCGGCGAGCGTGTAGAGCCACAGCTCGGGGCGGCCGTTGCGGTAGCTCGTGAGGAGCACCGCGCCGCCGTCCGGGCGCCACGCGGGCGCGAGGAGGATGGTGCGCTCGGAGAGGAGGACGCGCGGGTTCTTGCCGTCCGCGTCGAGCATCACGAGCTCGTAGGCCCCGCGGATCTTGCGGATCGCCACGAGCTTCGTCGAGAAGACCCCCGGCTCGCGCGTGTAGTAGCGGACGATCTCGTCGGAGATGCGGTGAGCGAGCCCGCGCGGATCGGACGCCTGCGCGCTGACGCGCTTCACCAGCACCTCGCGCCCGGCGCGCACCTCGTACAGGTGGAGCTCGCCCTCGAGCGTGCCCGCCACCTGACGCATGCGCGCCTTCACGAGCCCCTCCGCGCCGACGTCCGTCCAGCGCGCGAAGCGGATCGTCGGGGCGGCCCAGCCCTCCGAGGGATCGGCGAGGAAGCCGCGCGGGTCGAGCACGTCGAAGAGGCCGGAGAGGGTGAGGTCGCCCCGGACCACCTCCGTCACCTCGCCGGCGCGGGCGTCGCCGCCCTCGCCCTGGAACTGCGCCACGGCGATGGGGAGCGGCTGGAAGTTGGGCGAGCCGATGGTGAGGGTCGGGCGCTCCTGGGCGAGCGCGGGCAGCGCGGCCGCGAGGGCGGCGAGCGCGAGGGTGCGTGTGAGGGTCATGGGGGCAGTCATCACAAGGTGAACTTCACCGGCTGGCCGGAGCGGCGATAGGACTCACGCGATGCGGCGGGGGGCGGAGGGAAGCGCGTCTTGCGGAGCGTCCGCTCGAGGGCGGCGTCGAAGGCGGAGTTGCCGGACGGCGTCTGGACCTGCCATCGGCCGATTCGTCCGTCGGGCTCGATGAAGATGACGACGATCGCGAAGAGGTGCATCCGCTCGCGCTCGGAGATCGTCGACGGCACGTCGTAGTTCGCGTGCAGCTCGCGGACGATCGACGCGAGGTACAGGTCGCCCTCCTCTCCCTCCTCGGAGTCGCCGAGGGGATCCCCGTCGGGATCGCCGTACTGCGGCTCCGCCTTCGCCGCGGACGCGCGCACCTTCGAGAGCACCGACGCGAGCGAGTTGCTGGTCGCCTTGCCCGGGTTCGGGCTCTGCGCCTTCGGCGGCGCGGGCTTCGGCTCGGCCTTCGCGATGGCGACGGAGGGGGCGGCGGGCGCCGGCGGCGCGGGGGCGGCGACCGGCGTCGGGGCGGCCTCTGCGGGCGCGGGAGGCGGCGGGGCCTCCTTGCGCGGGAGGTACTCCTGCGGCTTCTTCGGGCCCATCCGGACGAGCTTCGCGACGATCGGCTTCTGCTGGAGGTCGATCGTGGGCGGCGGTACGCGCACGACCACCCAGACGATGAGCGCCGCGTGCACGGCCACGGAGAAGGTCGTCGCGGGCCAGAGCCGGTCCTTCCGGCGGAGCGCGGTCGTGACCGGGATCGCCGCCATCTACCGCCGGCCCTCCTGCCTCGCCTCGCGCACCTTGTCCGCGGCGGGGTTGGTGATCATGCCGACGTTGGTGATGCCCGCGCGCTGGACGGTGGCCATGACGTCGACGACGAAGCCGTAGGGCAGCGTCTTGTCGGCCATGAGGTAGAGCTCGCGGTCCTTCATGGCGCGGGCGTTCGCGCGCAGCTTGTCCTCGAGCGACTCGAACGGGATGCGCGCCGCGTCCTCGCTCGAGCCGAGGTACAGCGAGTGATCGGACTTGATCGAGAGGACGAGCTTCTGGTCCTCCGCCTCGACGGCCTTGGCGCGCGCCTCGGGGAGGCTCACCTCGACGCCCTGCTGGATGAGGGGCGCGGTGACCATGAAGATGATGAGGAGCACGAGCATCACGTCGACGAGCGGCGTGACGTTGATCTCGGTGAGGGTCTGGCGGCCGGAGCCGCCGCTCGACGCAGCCACGGGCGTTGGCTCCTAGCTGAAGAAGTGACGCCGGACGATGTTGAGGAAGTCGTTCGAGAAGTTCGTCATCTCGCTGTCGAGGACGCGGATCTTCGACACGAAGTAGTTGTACGCCACGACCGCGGGGATGGCCGCGAAGAGGCCCACCGCCGTGGCGATGAGCGCCTCGGAGATCGGCTTCGCGACGGTGGCGAGGTTTGCGTTCCCGGCCTGGTAGATGTCGTGGAAGGCGCGCATGATCCCCCACACCGTGCCGAACAGGCCGACGAACGGCGCCGCGCTCGCCGTGGTGCCGAGGAACGGGACCTGCGCCTCGAGGTGGGTCACCTCGGACGCGGCGGCGCGCTTCAGCGCGCGCTCGACGTTCTCGATCCCGCCGAGCTCGTCGCTCATGTTCACCTCGCCGCCGGCCTCCTTCTTCTGCGCCGTGACCTTCGAGAGCTCGACGTAGCCGGCGCGGAACACCTGGCTGATCGGGGAGGCGGAGAGGGACTCGGCCGCCTGGTAGATCGCGTCGAGGCGCTTCGACTGCCAGAAGGTCTCGAGGAACTTCACGGACTCGTCCTGCGCGCGCCGGATCTGGAGCCACTTCTTGACGATGATGGCCCAGGACACGGCGGACGCGCCGAGCAGCAGGAGGAGCACTCCGATCCCGATGGGGCCGGAGTTCTTGGCGATCTCGAAGTAGTCGAGACCGTCGCCGCCGGCGGCGGCGAGAGGGGCGGGCAGGGGCAGGATGAGGTTCGTCATGAGCACCGATAGAGTGGTCGCTTGTTTAGCACGGGCGAGCCCCGCAAGAAGGAAACGCCCCAGCGAGCGAATTCTGCCCCGTTCGTGCGCCTACATGTCGGGTCAGGGGAGTGTGAGGACCTGTCACGGCGTCGCCCCCTGGCAACCCGTCCGCGGGGGGCACGATTGCATGAAATCGCGCCCCCGCGCGTCCGCATCGCGTGGCACATCGGTTGCTCGGTCTCTCGCTCGACTGCCTCGCGCGACCTCGCCCGGAGAATGACATGAGACGCCTCGCCCTGATCCTCGCCACCGCCGTCGTCGCCTCCGGCTGCATCGTCGGCGACGACAACCACCGCACCCTCCCCCCCAGCGGAGTGGGGTCCGCGATCGTCTACTGGGACTTCCTGAGGAACACGCAGGGGGGCACCGTGCTGTACGACGACGCGACCCTCACGCACACCGGGACCGGCGCGTGCGCGCAGTCGGCGGTCGAGGTCGTCACCATCGACGCCGCCGGGCTCCCGCAGTTCGTCGTCGACTGCGTGTACCAGGGCGTGCAGGGTGCGACGCTGGACGGGCTGCCCGCCGGCTCGCCGTCCGCCCGCATCCGGGGCTGGCGCGGCAACTACGCCGTCTACGAGACCACGGTCGCGCTGCACGTGATCGCGGGCGCGGAGACGGATCAGGGCATCGTCGACCTGGACGCGGTGCGCGCGCCGATGGACCTCTTCGCGTACCTCGCGCTGGGTCCCGCGCAGGCGCCGACGGACTACCGCAGCTGCGCCGAGGCCGGGTGGCCGAACGTCTCGTACGAGGTGCGCGACTCGTACGGCACGCGCGTCGACGCGAACGTGGTGGGCTGCTCCGATCCGCTCCCGACCACGGTCTTCGCCGGTGATCTGGACCTCGACAACTACACCGTCCGGATGCAGGGCATCGCCACGCAGGGGCCGAGCAGCGGCCAGGTGGTGCTCGACTCCTGCACCGTCCCGTTCGATCACTTCGCCGCGCAGATCGGCGACGCGGGCTTCGCGCCGACGCTCGTGACGCCGCCGCCGAGCTGCCCGTAGCTCGCGCGCACGCCTTCCGCGAGGCGCGGGCCCCCGAGGCCCGCGCTTCGCATTTTTCGGGGAACGAGTAGACTCCGCGCCGTGTCACGCATCGGCATCTTCGACTCGGGGGTCGGCGGCCTCACCGTCCAGCGCGCCATCCTCGAGGCGCTCCCCTCGGTGGACACCGTGTACCTGGGCGACACCGCCCGCGTGCCCTACGGCACGAAGTCCGCCGACACGGTCACGCAGTACTCGCTCAGGAACGCCCGCGTGCTCGCCCGCCGCGGGATCGATCTGCTCGTGGTCGCCTGCAACACCGCCTCGGCCGTCGCGCTCCCCGCGCTGCGCGCGGAGCTCGCCGTCCCCGTGCTCGGGGTGGTGGAGCCCGGCGTCCGCGCCGCGATCCGCGCCTCGCGCGGCGGCCGCATCGGCGTGATCGGGACACAGGGCACCGTCTCGAGCGGCGCGTACCAGGCGGCGCTCCGCGCGGCGCGGCCCGACGCGGAGGTCGTCGCCCGGGCCTGCCCGCTCTTCGTGCCGCTCGCGGAGGAGGGCTGGACCGATCCCGACGATCCGGTCGTGCGCGGCGTCGTCGCCCGGTACCTCGCGCCGCTCCGCGACGAGCGCGTCGACACGCTCGTCCTCGGCTGCACGCACTACCCGCTGCTCCGCGCGGCGATCGCCCGCGAGCTCCCCGAGCTCGCGCTCGTCGACAGCGCCGACGCCATCGCAGCGGAGGTCCGGGCGCGCCTCGGAGACGAGAGCGGTCGCGAGGGCGCGCACGCGTTCCTCGTCACCGACGCGCCGGAGAAGTTCCTCGCGGTGGCGGGGCGGTTCCTGGGCCGGACCGTCACGTCGGCGGAGCACGTGGATGTCTAGCGGGGACCCCGCCCCAGCCGCGGAGCTGCCGGGGCCCACCCCTGCTCGCCGGGGCGAGTACCCCGCGCGTTCGCATTCGCGGGATCGCGCGTACCCTGAGTTTTGACGCGGGTTTCCGCCCGGCCGTCGGCTTGATGGCGCGTGCGCGCGGCGGTAGTCTCGGAGCCTCGAATGGCCGGCGACGCGAAGAAGATGGTGGTTGGCTTCAACCACAACATCAAGCACAAGGGGAAGCCGTACCACATCCAGACCGAGGACTCCGGCCTCGACAACCCGCACATCATCACGCACCTGTTCGTGGGCGGGAACATCCTCGCCTCGAAGAAGACCTCCTACGCGGACATCGTCGGGGCGGACAACCTCGCCCAGGTGGTGCGCGAGCTCATGGAGGAGCAGCACAAGGAGATGCTGCGGAACCTCGTGAACGGCGTGTACGACGACATCGACGCCGTCTACAGCGCGCAGGCGCAGGCGTTCCAGCCCGGCCAGATCCAGGCGGAGCGCGCGCCCGCGGTGAAGCTCCGCGACGGCGTCGCGCTGCCGCGCCCGCCCGCTGCGCGGTCGCTCCCTCCCGAGGTGGTCGCCGCCCGCGATGCGCCCGTCCCGGCGCTCCGTGGCGCCGGCGCCGAGACGCTCTTCGGCGAGGACCTCGTCAGCGAGAAGAGCCTCGACGAGGTCATCCTCTCGTACCTCGCCGACGACCTCGGCGATCGCAAGTGATCCGGCCCCCGCAAGCTCCCCCGTGATCCAGCTCTTTCACGTCACCAAGGAGTACCCGGGCGACGGCCCGGCGCTCCAGGACGTGTCGCTCGAGATCGACAAGGGGGAGTTCGTCTTCCTCACCGGCGCCTCGGGCGCCGGCAAGTCGACGCTCCTCAAGCTCATCTTCTGCGACGAGCCCGCCACCGCCGGGCAGCTCCTCCTCTTCGGCAAGAACGTGGCGAAGATCTCCGCCTCCGCGATCCCCTTCGTGCGGCGCAACATCGGGGTGGTCTTCCAGGACTTCAAGCTCCTCGCGAACCGCACCGTCGCCGAGAACGTGGCGCTGCCGCTCGAGGTGCGGGGGCTCGCGCAGAAGGAGATCCGCCGCAAGGTGCGCGGGCTCCTGCGCTCGGTCGGCCTCGAGCACCGCGCCGACAAGTTCCCGCCCTCGCTCTCCGGCGGCGAGCAGCAGCGGGTCGCGGTGGCGCGCGCGCTCGCGCCGGACCCGGCGCTCCTCCTCGCGGACGAGCCGACGGGCAACCTCGATCCGGAGCGCACGCTCGAGGTGATGGACCTGCTCTACGGCGCGAACGCGCGCGGCACCACCGTGGTGGTGGCCACCCACGACCGCTCGCTGCTCGAGCGCTACAAGAAGCGCGTCGTGGTGCTCCAGGCGGGCCGCCTCCTCTCCGACGGCGACTCCGTCCGCCGCGCCGTCTCCTGACATGGCCCTCCGCCCGCTCCGCGCCGCGCGCCGCGCGCTCGAGTCCATGGCCCGCGGGCCGTACGTCGCGCTGGTGGGGGCGGCCACCGTCTTCGTGGCGGTGTTCGCGACCGGGCTGTTCGCCGGCGCGCTCGGCGGCGCCGAGCGGCTCCTCGCCGCGTGGGCGGGCGAGGTGCGCGTCTCGGTGTACCTCGCGCCGGGCGCGGATCTCGAGCGCGCCCGGGCGGCCGCCGCCGCGCTCGCGCCGGGGCGGCGGGTCGAGGCGGTGCCCTCCGAGGTCGCGCTCTCGCGGCTCGCGGACTCGCTCGGCGAGCAGGCGCACGTGCTCGAGGGCGTCGGCCCTGGCGCGCTGCCGGACGCGGTGGAGATCGAGGCGCCCGGGCTGTCGCTCGACGGCGCCCGCGAGCTCGCGGCGCGGCTCCGCTCGGTGCCCGGCGCCGACGACGTGGACTACGGCACCGCCTGGCTCGAGGGCGTCGAGCGCTTCGTCGCGCGCGCGCGGACCGCGGCCGTCTTCCTGTTCGGCGCGCTGGCGCTCGCCACCGCGATCCTGGTCTCGAACACGCTCCGGCTCGCGGTGTTCGCCCGCCGCGAGGAGATCGAGATCATGAAGCTCGTCGGCGCCACGGACGCGTTCGTCGCCACGCCGTTCCTCCTCGAGGGCTTGCTGCAGGGGCTCCTCGGCGCGGGGGCGGCGGTGCTCGCGCTCGCGGGGGTCCACGGGCTGCTCGTGCCGCGCCTCGCCGCCGCCGTGTCGGCGGCGCGCGCGCTCACGCTCGCCGACACGCTGCCGCCGGCGCTCGTCGTCGCCCTCGTCGGCGGCGGGGCGGGGATCGGCCTCCTCGGGAGCGCCCTCTCCGTCGCCCGCGCCCTGCGGCGGACCTGACCCGTGCCCGCCGCGCTCGCCCTCGCGCTCGCGCTCGCGCTCGCCGCCGCGGATCCCCGGGCCCAGCTCTCCGCGCTCGAGGCCCGGCGGCGCGCGGAGGAGACCGCGGCGCGCCTCCTCGCGCAGCAGGAGCGCTCGGTCCTCGACACCCTGGGGGAGGCGGAGACGGCGCTCACCACCGCCCGCGCGGAGCTCCGCCGGGTCGAGGCGGAGCGCGCGGAGGCGTCGGCCGGGCTCGCCCACGCGCGCGAGGTGGAGGCGGGCGCGCGGGCGAGGCTCCGCGCCCGCCTGGCGGAGCTCCGGCCGCGGCTCGCCGCGCGCGCGCGCATGGGGCCGGCCGGCGAGCTGCGGCTGCTCCTCGCCAGCGCCTCGCTCGCCGACCTCGTGAAGCGCAGCTACCTCATGGACCGGATCCTCTCGCGGGACGCCGCGCTCCTCGCCGACGCGCAGGCGGCCGCGCGGGAGGGCGAGGCGGCCCGGGCCGAGCGCGCCCGAGAGGCGGCCCGGCTCGACGCGCTCGCCGGCGAGGCGGTGGAGCGGCGCACGCAGGCGGAGGCGCGCCGCGAGGAGCGCGAGACGCTGCTCACGGCGCTCCGCAGCGCGCGCGGGTTCCACGAGCGCGCGGCGCGGGAGGCGGCCACGCAGGCGAGGCGGCTCGCGGACTTCGTGGCCACCCTCCCGCCGCCGCGGGTGGGGAGCGCGCTGCCGGGCGGGTTCGCCGCGCGCAGGGGGCGGCTGCCGGCGCCCACCGTCGGGGCCATCGCGGTGGGCTTCGGCCGCATCGTGAACCCCAAGTTCAACACCGTCACGGTGCAGAACGGGCTCGACATCGCCGCCCGCGCCGGCGCCCCGGTCCGCTCGGTCGCGCCAGGCCGGGTGGTGCACGCCGGCTGGTTCAAGGGGTATGGCAACCTCGTCATCGTGGAGCACGGGGAGGGCTACCACACGCTCTTCGCGCACCTCGGCGCGATGCAGACCGCCATGGGCGAGGTCGTGGACGCGGGCGCGGTGCTCGGCACGGTCGGGGACTCGGGCTCGCTCAAGGGGCCCTACCTGTACTTCGAGCTGCGCGAGCGCGGGCGCCCAGTGGATCCGCGCCCCTGGCTCGCGCCGTGACCGGCCCCGGATCGCTCAAAGACGCCCGGCGGCGGCGCTCCAACCGGTCGCGCGCCTCGGGTATGATCGCCCCATGACGCGCCGGCCCTTCCTCCCCCGCATCGCGCTCGTCGGCGCGCTCGCGGTCGCCTTCCTCGCCGGGCTCGGCGTGGAGCACGTGGCCTCGGCCGCGCGGCGCGGGGCCGCCGCGCCGTACCGCCCGCTCGACGTGTTCGCCGAGGTGCTCGAGAAGGTCGAGAACGACTACGTCGAGGACGTGAAGGAGCAGGAGCTCGTCTACGGCGCGATCGACGGGATCGTCGGGCGGCTCGACCCGCACTCTTCGTTCATGCGGCCCGACGTGTACCGGCAGCTGCGGGAGGACACGACCGGCGAGTTCGACGGGCTCGGCGTGGAGGTCGCGATCTCGGGCGGCGCGCTCACCGTGGTCGCGCCCCTCGCGGACTCGCCCGGCGAGCGCGCGGGCCTGCGCCCCGGCGACCGGATCCTCGCCATCGACGGGACGCCCACGAAGGACCTGCCGCTCGCCGAGTCCATCCGGCGCATGAAGGGCCCGGCGGGGACGCGGGCGGTGCTCGAGGTGATGCGCGACGGGTTCTCCGCGCCGCAGGCGCTCACGCTCGTGCGCGACCACGTACGGGCCCAGAGCGTCGAGCTCAGGATCCTCGACCCGGAGCGGCGCTACGCGTACGTGCGCGTGAAGGCGTTCCAGGAGCGGACCGATCGCGGCGTGAAGAAGGCGCTCGACGACGCGCGGGCTCGGCTCGGCGGCGAGCTGCGCGGCCTCGTGCTCGACCTCCGCGGCAACCCCGGCGGCCTCCTCGATCAGGCCGTGCGGGTGGCGGACCTCTTCCTCGCCTCCGGGATCATCGTGACGACCGAGGGGCGTGGGCGCCGCGACGTCCAGGTCGAGAAGGCGCGCGAGAAGGACACCGAGCCGCCGTACCCGATCATCGTGCTCGTGAACAAGGGGACCGCGAGCGCGAGCGAGATCGTCGCGGGGGCGCTGCAGGACCACGGGCGCGCCGTGATCATGGGCACCCCCACCTTCGGGAAGGGCTCGGTCCAGACCATCGTGGAGCTCGAGGACGGCTCGGGGCTGAAGCTCACCGTGGCCCGCTACTTCACCCCGAAGCACCGCTCCATCCAGGAGCGGGGCATCACGCCGGACGTGGTCGTCGGCGAGGGTGTCCCCCCCGCGGTCGCGGACGCCTCCCCCGGCGAGAAGGACCTGAAGGGTCACCTCCGCAACGAGTCGATCTCATCGGACGCTACTTCCGGGGCGGGTGCAGGGACACCGGGGAGCGAAGACCACCCGCTGCACACCGCCCTCGACTACCTGCGCGCCGTCGACATTCTGAAGGCCTCCGCGCCGCCTTCTCCAGGCCTCGCGGTGAAGCGCGAATGACGTTTGAGGCGGACCGCGCGGGGGCCGTCTCCGAGGTCGCACCTGCCGCGCGGGAGGGCGCCCGGGTGCGAGGAGGTAACCTGCGCGGAACAATCCCGTTTTCGCCTGTCGGGGCGCAGGTTTTGGCTTGATTGACTTCGCGGACGGGGAGGCTATAGTCCGCCCGGTTTTGCAGGTCCCCGCCAGGGGAGCGGTCGCCCTGCCGCATCCCGAAAAAACGGACAGATGAGCGCCATCGAGCTATCGGTCGTCGTCGCGTACGCCCTCCTGCTGCTCCTCCTCTCGGTGTACGGCTCGCACCGGTACGCGATGGCGTACCTGTACTACCGGCACAAGTACCGGCTGCCGTCGCCGAAGGGCCGCTTCGAGCAGCTCCCGCGCGTCACCATCCAGCTGCCGATCTTCAACGAGATGTACGTGACGGAGCGGCTCATCGACGCCGTCGCGAAGATGGACTACCCGCGCGATCTCCTCGAGATCCAGGTGCTCGACGACTCGACCGACGAGACGCAGGGCATCGCGCGCGCGTGCGTCGACCGGCACCGGAAGACCGGGCTCGACATCGCCTACGTGCACCGCACGAACCGCAAGGGCTTCAAGGCGGGGGCGCTCGAGCACGGGCTCACGCTCGCGAAGGGCGAGTTCGTCGCGGTGTTCGACGCGGACTTCATCCCCGAGGCGGACTTCCTCCGCCGCACCCTCGACTTCTTCACCGACCCGCAGGTCGGGATGGTCCAGACGCGCTGGGGCCACCTGAACCGCTCGTACTCGCTCCTCACCGAGGCGCAGGCGATCCTGCTCGACGGCCACTTCGTCATCGAGCACACCGCGCGCAACCGGTCCGGCCTGTTCTTCAACTTCAACGGCACCGCCGGGATCTGGCGCCGCGACGCCATCGCGAGCGGCGGCGGCTGGCAGCACGACACGCTCACCGAGGACCTCGATCTCTCGTACCGCACGCAGATGAAGGGCTGGAAGTTCGTCTACCTCCCGCACGTCGTGACCTCGGCCGAGGTCCCGGTCGAGATGAACGCGTTCAAGAGCCAGCAGCACCGCTGGGCGAAGGGCTCCATCCAGACGGCCCTGAAGCTCCTCCCGCTCATCCGCCGCGCGGACGTGCCGAGGGCGGTCAAGCGGGAGGCGTTCATGCACCTCACCGCGAACCTCGGGTATCTCATGATGATCCCGCTCGCCATCCTCCTGCCGATCACGGTGGTGGTGCGGGTCTCGCACGGCGCGCTCGAGGTGCTCTTCCTCGACCTGCCGTTCTTCGCGGCCGCGACCTTCAGCGTCGTCTTCTTCTACATGGCGAGCCAGCGCGAGCAGGGGAAGACGCGCTGGGAGCGGGTGAAGTACCTGCCGTTCGTGATGGCGCTCGGCATCGGCCTCGCGGTGAACCAGGCGCGCGCCGTCGTCGAGGCGCTCATGGGCTACGAGACCGCCTTCACCCGCACGCCGAAGCACGGGGTGAAGTCGGCGGGCGACTCGGTCGTGAAGAAGCGCTACAAGGCGGCGGTGACCTTCCAGCCGATCGTCGAGCTCGCCCTTGCCGCGTACATGACGTACGGCGTGCTCTACCTCGTCGAGCGCGGCGTCTACTACTCGCTGCCGTTCCTCGTGCTGTTCCAGGTCGGCTTCGGCTACGTCGGTCTCGCGAGCCTCTACGAGGGCGTGCGCGGGTACCTCGCCCGGTCCGCCCGGCAGATGGCGCCGCAGCCCTCCGCGGAGTAGCCGTCGCCGAGCACCGTGCTGAACCGAGCGCGGCCTCCGGGCCGCGCTCGCCGTTTGGGGGCGCTGCCGCGCGAAGCGCGCCCGGGGGCGGGTCAGCTCACCTCGACGAACGGCCGCTCGTACACGGCGACGCCGCCGTCGAGGCGCCCGATCTCGCCGAACCCGATCCGCTCCCAGAACGCCTGCGCTCCGGGGTTCTCGTCGCCGACCGAGCAGCGGAGCGCGGTGAAGCCGGCGCGCTGCAGGGCGTGCTCCAGGGCCGCGACGGTCTCCTTCCCGTAGCCGATGCCCTGGCACGACTCGCGGAACAGCAGGAGCCCCACGTGCGCGACGCCGGGCTCGGGGTGGTGGAGGTACAGGTCGAGCACCCCGACCGCCGCGCCGCCGCTGTGCGGCACGAGGCAGTACACGCGCCTGGCGTCGTCCGCCTCCGCCTCCTCGACGAGCCGCAGCGCCGCGTCCGGCTCGGGCAGGCGGCCCTCGGTGCGCTGGAAGTAGTCGGTGGCGCCCTCCAGGCAGGCCTGCAGCTCCGCGACGTGCGAGCGATCGACGGGGACGGCGCGGAGGCGCGGACCGTCGATCGGCGGGAGGAGCTGTCGCGTGGGAGCGGCGGGGGACGTGCGCCTCGCCATTGGGGGTCCCTCTCTCGAACCGGCCATACCCCGGGCCGCGCGGGCCGGTCAAGGCGCGGCCCCGCCCGGCGCCGGCTCACCCGAGCAGCAGCCGGAGCGCGGCGGGATCCTCGAGCGTGGCCGACACGTGGTCCGCGCCGCACGCCGCGAGCTCCCCGGCGGCATAGCGCCCGGTCGCCACCGCGAGCACCGGGCAGCCGACGTGCCGCGCCGCCGCCACGTCGCGGGGCGTGTCACCGACGACGAGCGCCTCGCGCGCGTGCACGGCGCGACCGAGGCGTGCCGAGGCCCGGGCGAGCGCCGCAGCCACCACCCGCTCGCGCGCCTCGCCGTCATGGGCGAAGCCGCCGATCGCCCCGGGGCCCCACTCGAAGTGGTGGTCGAGCGCGCCGCGGGCGAGCTTCACGCGGGCGCCGTCCACGAGGTTCCCCGTGCAGAGGCCGAACGGGAGCGCCCGCGCGCGCAGCGCCTCGAGCAGCGACGCGACCCCGGGGAGCACCTCGTAGCGCGGGTCGGCGATCTCCTCGCGCAGGTGGGACAGGTAGCGTTCGAGGACGCCGTCGCACGCCGCGTCCGAGAACCCGTGGCCGAGGAGGCCGAGCGCCTCGCGCACGATGAGCCGGTCGGTCATCCCGTCGAGGCGGAGGCCCGCGAGGCGACCGGCGAGCGGACCGCAGCGCTCCTCGAGCGCGCGCTCCAGGGCGCGGCGTCCCGCCCCGCCCGCGGAGACGAGCGTGCCGTCGATGTCGAAGAGGATGACCGCGAAGGGCTGCATGAGCATCTCCGACGAGCTTGGCCTGGTCAGTGCTCAGCGAGCGAGCCGCCGCCCCGTTCTAATCAAACAGCGCCTCGACGAACTCGCCGGGCAGGAAGGGCCGCAGGTCCGCGACGCTCTCGCCGACGCCCACGTAGCGTACCGGGATCCCGAGCTCGTCGCAGATGCCGATGACGACGCCGCCCTTGGCGGTGCCGTCGAGCTTCGTGAGCACGATGCCGGTGACGCCGAGCGCCTCGTGGAACTGGCGCGCCTGCGCGATGGCGTTCTGGCCGTTCGTGGAGTCGAGCACGAGCAGCACCTCGTGCGGCGCGCCCTCGGCGGCCTTGCCGATGACGCGCTTCACCTTCTTCAGCTCCTCCATGAGCGGCGCCTTCGTGTGGAGGCGCCCGGCGGTGTCGCACAGCACGACGTCCATGCCGTCCTGCGCGCCGCGCTGCACCGCCTCGAAGCAGACGCTCGCCGGATCGGCGCCTTCCTTGCCGCGCACGATGGGCGCGCCCACGCGCTCCGCCCAGATCTCGAGCTGCTCGCCTGCCGCGGCGCGGAACGTGTCGCCCGCGCCGAGGAGGACCCGCTTCCCGTCCCCCTGGAGCTTCGAGGCGAGCTTGCCGATGGTGGTCGTCTTCCCCGAGCCGTTCACGCCCACGACCATCACCACCCACGGGCGCGCCGCCCCGAGCTCGAGCGGGCGCGCCGCGGAGGGATCGCCGCCCAGCGCCAGGATGCGCGCGATCTCCTCGCGCAGCGCGTCCTTCAGCCGCTCGGGATCCGAGAGCTCGCGCCGCCGGACCTTCTCGCGGGCGGACTCGAGGAGCTTCGTCGCGGTCTTCACGCCGATGTCGGCGGTGAACAGCACCTCCTCGAGATCGGCGAGGACGGAGTCGTCGACGAGCCGCCCGCCCGAGAACAGGGCGTTGAGCCGCGCCATGAAGCCGCCGCGCGTCTTCTCGAGCCCGGCGGCGAGCGTCTTGCCCGCCTCGGCCTCCGCGCGCCGCCGGCGCTCCTCCTCCTCGCGGCGCTTCGCCTCCTCGGCCTCGCGCGCGGCGCGCGCCGCCTCCTCTCGCGCCCTCGCCTCGGCCTCCTCGCGCTCGCGCTGCCTGCGCTCACGCTCGAGCCGCTCCGTCTCCTTCTTGCGGCGGTAGTCCTCCTTCTTGCGCGCCTCCTCCGCCTCGCGGGGCAGGCCGGGCTCGCCGCGCGGCGCGGGCACCTGCGGCGGCGGGGCGACGGGCGGCGGCAGCTTCGCCGACAGGGGCGGGAGCGCCTCCGGGCCGGTGAGCTCGCGCTCGATCTCGTCGGCCGGGACGGGCGGCCCCGGCGGCGGCCGGCGGCGGCGCGCGATCCGGATCGCGGCGACCACGACGAGGAGGGCGAGGAGGACGACGATCGCGATGGCGATCCAGTCGTTCGGGGTCAGCGTCTCGAGGAAGGACGGGGGACGCGGCGGCACGCGGGGCTCCGTTCGAGCTTTGGGGGCGGAAGCCTCCGGCCCCCGGACTCCGCGCGCCCCGGGGCGGCTCGTCCGCCGGACCCGGCGCGCGCCAGGAAAGTCGGCACTCTATAGAGGCCGGCGGAACGGCGTGTCAACGCGCAGCCCTCCGGCGGAGCTTTCCCGACGCCGCGAAATCGGTTCGCGCCTCCCCCGGTAAGGCAAGGCCGGAGGTCCCCGGGAGCGTGCGACCGCCCAGCGCAGACGGCGGCGCAGTCGTGACATGAAATCAACTCGGAGCGCGGTCGCTCGCCGCAGTGGCCGCGCGGCGGCGCGCGGGCGCGGCGGTCTGTCGCGAAATCACGAGCCAGACGCATCGTTTACGCAGGGCGTTAACCCTTCCCTCGAAGGTCAGCGCGATCTCCCCGGGCCGGCGCGGGGTTACGGATTCTTCAGCGAAATCATTGACTTAACGCCGGGGCCGTCCGGTACGGTCGCGAACGGCGTGTCGACTGATCCCGCCGCTGCCATCAAAGACCGCGCGAGGCGCGGCACGCCGGACTCAACTCGCAGTCATCGAAGGAGCTCATCGTGACCAAGGAACTCTCCCGTAGAAACCTGCTGGGTCGCGCCGGCCTCGCGCTCGGCGGCGCCGTGACGCTCGGCGTCCTTCAGGCCTGCGGCTCGGACTCGGACCCGGCCCCGCAGCAGACGCCGCAGGAGCCGGCGGGACCGCAGGTCGCCGACTTCCCGTACGAGCAGCACCTTCCTGCCGGGTACCGGCTCGATCCGACGCCGATCCGCGAGGCCGCGTACCAGGGGTACTACGCCGGAGGCTGCTGCCACGGCGCGTACAGCGCTCTCCTGGGCCACCTCGCCCAGACCGCCGGCGCGCCGTTCACGCTGCTCCCGCTCGACTTCGGCAAGTTCGGCGGAGGCGGGATCGCCAGCTACGGCAGCATCTGCGGCGCCCTCCTCGGCAGCGTGCTCGTGACGAACATGGTGGTCGCCGACGCGACCGCGCGCGCGGCGATCATGACCGACCTCATGCGCTGGTACGAGGGCGCGAGCTTCCCGCAGTACACCCCGCAGGCCGTGAACGCGGGCGAGACCGGGCTCGTGAAGGACTTCAGCGCGGGGAACCTCGTGAACCTGCAGCAGGTCCCCGGCGCGCACCTGTGCCACGCGTCGGTGTCCGGCTGGTGCGCCGCGAACGGCGTCTCCGCGACGGGCGCGGACAAGAAGGCGCGCTGCGCCCGCCTCACGGCGGACGTCGCCGGGAAGGTGGCCGAGCTGCTCAACACCTACCTCGAGACGAAGGCGTTCACGGCGGCGCCCATCGACGACGCGTCGAAGACGTGCCTCGTGTGCCACCCGGGCACCAGCACGACGGAGCCCGTGGCGAGCGGCATGACCTGCACGACCTGCCACTCCGACAAGGCGACGGGGCACCCGATGTAGACACGGGGGCTGCGCCCCCGCCCCGCCGACGGCTGGCCGCCGTCGTCGGGGTCCCCCCCCCTGCTCGGCGGGTCCCGTGAACGGTCGCGCCCGCGTTCGCGGGCTCGCGACCGTTCCCCGCCGGAGGGGCTTCGCCCCTCCCGCGCGTTGCGCGGGGCCCTCCCGCGAACGCCGGCCGCCGTCGTCGGGGTCCCCACCCCTGCTCGGCGGGTCCCGTGAACGGTCGCGCCCGCGTTCGCGGGCTCGCGACCGTTCCCCGCCTGAGGGGCTTCGCCCCTCCCGCGCGCTGCGCGGGGCCCTCCCGCGAACGCCGGCCGCCGTCGCCGGGGGCCCTGGCAGCTGCGCGGCTGCGCGACGGTGACGTTCAGGCCGCGGCGGCTTCCTTGGTGCGCTCGGAGAGCCGGACGGAGACGAGCTTCGAGACGCCCGGCTCCTGCATGGTGACCCCGTAGAGCGTGTCCACCATCTCCATCGTGCGCTTGTTGTGCGTGATGAGGATGAACTGCGAGGTCTTCGACATCTCCTTCACCATCTCGTTGTAGCGGCCGACGTTCGCGTCGTCGAGCGGCGCGTCGACCTCGTCGAGGAGGCAGAACGGCGTCGGCTTGATGAGGAAGATGGCGAAGATGAGCGACACGGCGGTGAGCGCCTTCTCGCCGCCGGAGAGCAGGTTCACGCTCTGCAGCTTCTTGCCCGGCGGCTGCGAGAAGATCTCGACGCCCGCCTCCCCGTCGCCGTCCGCCTGCGTGAGCACGAGCCCGGCGCGGCCGCCGTTGAACAGGCGCGGGAAGACCGCCTGGAACTTCTCGTTCACGAGGTCGAACGTCTCCTGGAAGCGCTCGCGCGAGGCGCGGTTGATCTTCACGATGGCGGCCTTGAGATCGGCGAGCGAGCGCTCGAGGTCCGCCTTCTGGGTGCTCATGAACTCGTGGCGGCGGGCGAGGTCGTCGTACTCCTCGATCGCGGTCAGGTTGATGGCGCCCATCCGCTCGGACTGCGCCTTCAGCTCGTCGAGCCGCTCGCGCTCTGCCTCGCCCGGCGGCCGCTCCAGGTGGAAGCGCGCCACCTCCCACTTGAGCTCCGCCTGGCACCGCTCGCGCGTCTGCTCCTCGAGGTGGGTGAGCTCGAGGGCGTGCTCGCGCGCCGTGAGCGCCGCCTCGCCCATCGCGCTCCGGGCCGTCTCGGCACGGGTGCGGAGCTCGCGGGCCTCGGCCTCGCGGGCGCGCGAGGCGGCGGCGCGCCCCTCGTGCTCGGCGCGGGCCCGGGAGAGCTCCTCCCGGACGCCGGCGAGGTCCTGCGACAGGCGGTCGAGATCGACGCGCGTGCCGTCCAGCCGGCTGCGCAGCTCGGCCGCGCGCGCGTTCGCCTCGGACAGCGCCGCGAAGAGGCGCGCCCGCCGCTCGTCCACCTCGCGGCGCGCGTCGTCGATGCGCTTCAGCGCGGCGCCGATCCCCTCGCGGCGCTCGGCGTCGGCGGCGACCTTCACCTTGAGGTTCATCAGCTCGGCGGTGAGGACGTCGCCGCGCTGGCGGGTCTGCTCGAGCCGGAGGACGGCGTCGCGGGCGCGCTCCTCGGCGCGCGAGACCTCCGCCTCGGCGGTCGCGGCGGCGACGCGGTGCTCCTCCTCCTCGCGCGAGAACGCCGCGAGCGTCTCCTCGAGCTGCGAGCGCTCGATCTCGAGGGCGCCCATCCGCTCGCCCACGCGCTCGAGCTCCTCGCCGACGCGGGCGAGATCCTTCTCCTGGTCGAGGAGCGCGAGCTCCTTCTCGCGGCCGTCCTTGTCGAGGCTCTTCAGCGCCGCCTCGAGCTGGAGGAGGCGCGCCTGCAGGGTGCGGTGCCGCTCCTGCGCCAGCGAGAAGTCCGCTTCGAAGCCGCGGACGACGTCCTCGAGCTCCTGCGCCTCGCGCCGCCGCTGCAGCGCGCCGTGCCCCTCGCCCTCCAGCGGGCCGCCGGTGACGACGCCGTAGGGGTCCAGCACCTCGCCGTCGAGCGTCACGAGCGTCCGCTTGTCGCCGCTCTGCTGCCAGAGCTCGAGCGCGGCGGGGAGGTCGCGCACGATGAGCGCGTCGCCGAGCAGGAAGCGGACGACCTTCTCGTACGAGGACTCGAAGCGGATGACGTCGAGGCAGCTCGCGACGACCCCGGGGTGGCCGCCGAGGTCCGGCGCGGGGCCGGCCGTGGCCGCGTCGCGCAGGCGCGCCATCGGGATGAGGGAGGCGCGCCCCTCGGCGGCGGACTTCAGGTAGTCGATCGCCTCGACGCCCTGGGAGTGACTCTCGACGATGACGTACTGGAGCCGCTCGCCCAGCACCGCCTCGATGGCGTTCTCGTACTCGGCCGGCGCGGACACGACGTCGGCGACGAGGCCGAAGACGCCGCGGTCGCGCGCCTCCGCCTGGCCGGCGCGGGTCATGAGGCTCCGCACCCCGCGGCCGTAGCCCTCGTAGTTGCGGACGATCTCGAGGAGGCTGTTGAGGCGCGAGCGCTTGTCGGCGAGCTCCTCGCGGATCGTGATGAGCCGCGCCTCGTTCTGGATGAACTCGGCCCGCGTCCGCTCGAGCATCTCCTCCTGCGCGCCGCGCTGCTCGTCGAGCCGGAGCTTGAGCTGGCGGGTCTGGCCGAGCTTCTCGACGAAGCGCGAGCGCGAGCCGTCGAGCTGGGAGGCGCGCTGGGCGAGGTCGTCGGCCTCGCCGCGGTTCTTCTGGATGCGGCCGCGGAGGTCGAGCCGCTGCCGCTCGAGCTGCGCGAGCTGGCTCTTGTGGCTGGTCGCCTCGGAGAGCGCGGCCCCGGCCGCGGCGCGCGCCCGATCCGCCTCGCCCTGCAGCGCGCCCTGCTCGCGGCCCGCGTCGCGGAGCGCGGCCTCGGCGTCCACGAGCCGGGTCTCGTCGGTGGTGACGAGCGACTGGAGATCGTCGCGCTGCTGGAGGAGCGCCTCGCGCTCCTGCGCGAGCGCCTCCGCCTGCGCCTTCAGCGCCTCGACCTCGGCGGCCTGCGCGCGCGTTCGCTCCGCGATCTGCTCGAGCTCGCGCGCGGCGGCCTCGACCGAGACCTCGGAGACCCGCGCCTGGCTCTCGAGCGCGTGCTCCTTGGCGCCGAGCTCGGCGAGGCGCCCCTCGCTCTCGGCGAGCAGCGCACGATCGCCGTCGATCCCGCCGTCGAGCTCGGCGAGGCGCGCCACGACCTCGGCCTCCTCGGCCTTGAGCGTCGCGTGGCGATCCTCGGCGGCGCGGCGGGTCGCGGTGAGCTCGAGGTAGCGCGCAGCCGCCGACCGGAGCTCGAGCTCCCGGATCTGCGCGCGCAGGGCCTTGTACTTCTCCGCCTTGCGCGCCTGGCGGTTCAGGCTCTCGAGCTGCTTGCCGAGCTCCTGCACGATGTCCGCGACGCGCAGCATGTTCTGCTGCGTCGCCTCCATCTTCCGCTCCGCCGCCTCGCGCCGCTTCTTGTACTTCGTGATGCCGGCGGCCTCCTCGATGATCGCCCGCCGGTCCTCGGGGCGGGCGGACACGATCTGGCCGATGCGGCCCTGCTCGATGATCGAGTACGCGGTCCGGCCGACGCCCGAGCCGAAGAAGATGTCGTTCACGTCGAGCAGCCGCGACTGCACGCCGTTCACGAGGTACTCGGACTCGCCGCTGCGGAACAGGCGGCGCCCGACGGTGATCTCGGAGTACCCCTGGTACTGGGTCGGCAGCTCGCTCGGGCGGTCGTTCTCGAAGGTGAGCAGTACCTCCGCCATGGAGAGGGGCGGCTTCGTCTCCGAGCCGTTGAAGATCACGTCCTCCATCGAGCGGCCGCGCAGGTGCCGGGCGGACTGCTCGCCGAGCACCCAGCGGATCGCGTCCGCGACGTTGGACTTCCCGCACCCATTTGGGCCGACAACGCCGGTGACGCCCTCGTCGAAGGCGACCACGGTCTTGTCCATGAACGACTTGAAGCCGACGATGTCGAGCCGCCGGATGCGCATGGCGAACCCGATATCACGACCCCATGGGCGGCTTCAAGGGAAGCCCTTGATCAGAGGGAGGTTTTCCCCCAGTCCGGCCCGGACCAGGTGGGGCCCGGGTCCGATTTCGCCCATGAGAACGCGGCGTTGCGTGACGAGGCATGTATCGCCACGCCGCCAGGCGCTCGAAGGCTGGCTACTGGCCCCCCTGGACGGGCCGGAGCTGCGGCCTCGAGACGCTCCCGGCGATCTGGAAGTTCCAGGCGCCGTCGCGACCGCGCGAGGAGGCGAGGGCCGCCTCGGCGACCCCCTTGAACGCCTGCGTCTCGCGGCGCGCCCAGAAGGCGTCCTTCACCTTGAGCTTCGCCTTGCCGGAGATGGGGGCGTACTCGATGCGCGGCTGCAGCACGGCGTAGAGCCCGTCGGCCGTGAAGTCCGCGTCGCCGCCTCTCGCCTCGAGCTTCTCGAAGGTGGCCTTCCCCTGGTCGAGCTTCACCGCCGCGACGAGCTCGCCGAGCCCGAGCTTCGGGAGGGCGAGGCCGCTCGTCATCCCGGGGACCGGGAGCTGCCCGCCGTTCACGCCGGCCTCCGTCACCGTCACGTCGATCCGGCCCTTCGGCTGTCCGTTCGGCGCGGCGGGCACCGTCAGCGCCACCTTGCCCGAGAGCTTCCCGGTGAGGTCGAGGCCCGAGGCCTTGCGGAGCGGCAGCGCGCGCGAGAGGTCCACGCCCCGGGCCGCGAGGGCGATCTCCCGCTCGTCGCCGGACAGGTCTGCCGTCCCCTCCACCTCGCCGTCGTAGAGCCGCGCGTCGAACGCGACGCTGCGCCTGCCCGTGAGGAGCGGCAGGAGCCTGAGCGACGCGGTGAGCTCGTCGAGCGGGACCTTGAGGCCGGAGGCGGCCTCGACGGTCACGCCCTCCGCGTGGATCCCGGCGATCCCGCCCGGCCCCACGTCGGCCATGTCGACCTGCCAGCCGCGCGCCGCGGCCTCGAGGACGATGCGCTGCTTCACCGCGTCGGCGGGGAAGGTGAGGCGGAGGGCGAGGAGGAAGGCGGCGAAGGTGAACGCGCCGTAGAGGAGGCGCGGGCGCCAGCGGTTCCAGTCGATCGTCATGGCGCTCAGGTCCGGAGCTGGTACGTGGAGACGACGAGGGTGGCGTCGACGAGGGCCGGATCGTCCGAGCGGGTGGAGACCCGGATCCGCCGGACCTTGACCACGCCGGCGCCGCGCTCGAGCGACTGGAGGAGGCGCGCGAGCCGGGGGAGATCGATGCGGGCGAGGTTCACCTCCACCGACTCCTCGCGGATCCCCTCGAGGTCGGCCGGCGCGCCCGTCGGCCGCAGGTCGTTCACCTCGATCCCGAGCGCCGCGCCCGCCTGGGAGATGTGGCTCATGAGCTGGATGGGCTGGCCCTTGAGGCGCGCCTCCAGGGCGCTGCGCTCCGCCTGGTTGCGGCGGTAGCCCTCGGCCAGCTTGCCGAACTGCGACATCACCTTGGTCTTCTGGTCGATGCGCTCCTCGCGGGCCGCCATGCCCGAGGAGATCTGGAACGAGACGAGCCAGACGACGAACGCGACCACCGCCACCGCCGCGGCGGTCACCATCACGCGCTCGCGCTGAGACAGCTTGGCGAGCCACGCCTCCGCGTCGGCGCGGAGCTTCCGGAGCCGCTCCAGCATCTATCCCCTCCCGCCCGGCGCCGCCGGGCCCGACTCGAGGCAGGTGATCCCCGCGTCGATGGAGAACTCGAACTTCCCGTCGGACCCGCGCCGGCGCGCGCCGCCGGAGCGCGCGTCGCCGAAGCACCGCGAGGCCTGCAGCGCCGAGACGATCTTGTCGACGTTCTCGGCGGCGTCGGTCGTGCCCTGGAGGTGGAGCTTGTCCTTCGTGACCTCCATGCGGTCGAGGCGGAGCGGCACGTCCGGCACGCGCTGCGCGAGCTCGGCGAACACCTCGACCGCGGAGACCCGCGGGATGGCCGCGCCGGGCGTCCCGCGGCCGCGCAGGATGGCCTGCGCCTCCTCGAAGCTCGCGTAGCACTTGCCGAGGATGCGCTGCTCCGACGCGCACAGCGCGTCGTCGAGCGCCTTCTCCTGCCGGGCGAGCGCGAAGAGCCGCACGCCCGAGCTCATCACGGCGAGCAGGACGAGCAGCGCCGCGAACACGCCGAGGCGCGTGACCTTCCCCTTCACGTGCTCGAAGTCGCGCGTGTAGGCGAGCGCGCCCCGGCGCAGGTTGAGGCGCGGCGCGCGCGCGCCCTGGTGGCCGCGCAGCGCGAGGGCCAGGGCGAGCGCGAGGCCGGGCGCGTCCTCGGGCGCGACCCGCTCGGCGGCGGGGCCGGCGAGCTCGAGCGGCCCGATCGCCCCCTCCGCCTCCGGCGCGACCGCCTCCGCGAGCGCGGGGAGGCGGGCGAGCTCGCCGCAGAGGACGAACCGCCGGACCGGGCGCGCGCCGGCGCGCGCGCGCCACGCCCGGAGCGTCGCGCGCAGCTCGCGCACGAGGGGGGCGAGCGCGCGGGGCAGCGCCTCGTCGACGCGGGGGTCGCGGGCGTCGCGGGAGACGACCGCCGCGAGGGCGTCGGCCTCGGAGAGCCCGAGGTCGCGGCTCACGACGCGGGCGAGGTGGGCCGCGCCGAACGGGAACGTGCGCGCCGCCTCGGCCAGGCCGCCCGCGACGACGCACACGCTCGTCCGCTCGTGCCCGACGTCGAGGATCAGGTCCGCGGGGACGAGCGCGCCGGGCTCGGCGGGCGGCGCCTCCTCGCCGGCCACCGCGCCCGTCGCGAAGAGCGCCGCGTACGCCGGGCCGGCCGGCACGACGGCGCGCGGGTCGACGCCTGCGTCCCCGAGCGCGGCCACGAGCGCGGCGAGCTCCTCCTTGCGGACGACTGCGACGTGGAGGTCGGTCTTGCCGTCGTGCGCGTGGAGCGGCTGCCAGTCCCACGCGACGTCCTCGAGATCGAACGGGATCTGCCCCTCCACCTCGAACCCCACGGTCTGCTCGATCCGGCGCGGGTCCGTGAAGGGGAGGGTGAGCACGTGCGAGGAGGCGGCCGCGCCCGGGAACGCGGTGATCACCGCGTCGGGCCGCCAGCCGCGCTCCGCGAGCAGCGCGCGCACGGCCTCCGCCTGCCGCGCCACGAGGGGCGGGCCGCCCTCCGTCGCCGCCTGCACCGGCACGCGCGCCGTGTCCACCACGGCGTAGCCGCGGTAGGTGCTGTCGAGCAGCACCCCCTTCACCGCGTGGGCCCCGAGATCGAGGCCGAGGTTCCTCTGCGCCATCCGTCACTCCTCGCGCCAGCGCAGGAACCGGCTCGGCTTCACGCCGGTGGCGGCCGTCTGGAGCTGTTGCGCCTGGGTCTGCAGCTGCGCCAGCGCCTGGGCCTGAGCGGGGTCCTGGCCCTGGAGCGGCGCCTGCGTCTGCGTCTGCGTATCGCGGTTCTGGCTCGGATCGAAGCTCACGACCGCGTCGACGCTCTTCGTCACCGCGCCGGCGGTGCCGGCCGAGCGGATGCGGAACACGTACGAACGGTCCGTGAGGAACTGCTTGCCGCTCGACGGGGAGAGGGCGGCGGTGTTGACGCTCACCTGGAGCCCCCTCACGATCTCGGCGAACTGGAGCGGCGTGATCGTCATGAGGCCGTTCTGGGTCAGGTCGGCGATGGCCTTCTGGAGCTTCGCGCCGAACTCCGGGTCGAGCAGGAACGGCTGGGAGGGCGGATCGGCGATGAGCCGCGCCAGCTCGACGAGGTCGCGCCGGTCGAGGGTGTTCACGTTCCGCGGGGCCTCCACGGGGAGGTACACCGTGAGACGGTCGCCGAACGCCGCCATGAACACGTCGGAGACGCCCGCGACGAGGTACAGCTCCTCGATGGAGTCGAGCCGCGCGTTCTTCGCCCGGTAGCGATCCTCGCCCTTGTCGTAGGGGAAGTTCTCGTCGCCGAAGCCCGGCTCGAACGGCGGGTCCCCGGCCTCCATGAGGCAGGCCGCGCCGGGGAAGCCCGCGACGAGCGACGACGAGACCTTGTCGTCGTCGATCCAGTCGCGCAGGTGGACGATGAGGTCCTGGCGGCTCGTGCGGACCCCGTTCGCGTCCTCGCGCTCGAAGATCCGATCGAAGCGCGGATCGCAGATGAGCTGGTAGAGCCCCTGCACCTGCATGCGCGCCGGGCCGCTGATCTCGCGCGCGTCGAGCTGGGCGTTCACCTTGCGCCCCTCGTCCTCGATCTTGGCCTCGAACGCTCCCTCGAACTCGCCGAACGCCGCCGGCGGCCGCACGCCGCCCGCCGCCCCGGCCGGCGAGGCTCCCGCCGCCGGAGCCTCCGGGCCGGCTCCGCCGAACAGCGACTGCACGAGCGTCGAGCTCACCGGCACCGCGCTCCAGATCTGCGGTCGCGGGCAGGCGGCGGCCGGCGGGTTCGCGCCGCCGGGCCGCTGCTGCTGGCCCGCCGGCGTGCGCGCGCCGGGCAGCCCCTGCCCGAGGAGCCCGCACGCGGCGCCCGCCGCGTCGTCGAGCTGCTGCTGGAAGCCGAGCACCATCCGCGACAGCGCGACGCCGCTCTTCGCGAGGTAGGTGGCGCGCAGCTCGTCGCGCGCGTTCGCGGCGATCTCGAGCGAGACGCGGCTCTCGTAGGCGAGGTTCGCCGCGAGCGCGGTGAGGATCGCGACCGAGACGATCACGACGAGGAGCGCCGCCCCTCGCTCCCCGCCGCCGGGCCGCCCGCGGCCCGCTGTCGTGCGCGCGCGCATCAGAAGTCGAGCGGCCGCGAGATCGCGATCCGCGCCTCCGTCGAGAGCTTCTCGGTCCGTCCGTCGGGCAGCTTCGTCTCGAGCTCGATCCGCACGCGCTCGGGCAGCTCGCTCTCGTGCTCCGTGGCGCGCGTCGACCACTCGCGCACCCACTCCTTGCGCTTCGGGTCCCAGTAGCCCAGCCGGAAGGCGGTGATCCGGTCCGCCACGACGTCCTTGCGGCCGCCGCGCTCCGGGTCGGCGTCGACGCGCGGCTTGGAGCGCCGGAACAGCGCCTCCTCGCCGGCGTGGTCCGGGTCCGCCTCCAGCACGTACTCGACCACCGCCTCGTCCGACTCCTTCACGTCGGGCGACACCCGCTCGTGCGCGAGCGTCGCGAAGAGCACCTGGTCCTCGCGGCCGCGGAACAGGGTGGGGCGCTCCCGGTACTCGTTCCGGTCGTAGTGATCGGACAGGTACGCCATGGTGAGCTCTCGCGAGAGCCGCGTCAGCGCGACGCGCACGGCGGCGTAGCGCTCGGCCTGGCCGCGGACGATCTCCGAGGCGCGGTCCACCTGGCGGAAGCTGCCCACCGTCATGGCGCCGATGATGGCGGTGATCGCGATGGCGATCATCACCTCGACGAGCGTGAAGCCCGCGTTCCTCACGCGCCGGGCTCCCGGGGCGCGAGCACCACCATGTGCGTCACCACCGTGAAGGACTCGTCGCGCTTGCCGTCCTTCCACGCCACCTTGAGCCGCACCTCGCGCACGCCCTTCTTGATCTGCTCGCCGAGCTGGGTGATCGGCGCCTGGAGCCCCTGCGCCAGGGCGCCCGCGCCCGGGCCGACGGTCTTCGGCCCGCCCTTGCCGGCCTGCGGCGCGGCGGCGGCGAGGAGGTCCTCGAGCGCGCCCTCGCCGCCGGTGAGCATCTGCAGGATCCGCTCGGCGGAGAGCTCCACCTGCGGCTTCACCACCTCGGTCGACCAGCGCACCTCGGGGTGGCCGGCGTCCTCGAACGTCCCCTCCGCGCTCTCGTCGAAGTCGCGGAAGCCCTTCCGCTCGTACTCCGACTCGAGCTCCACCATCTTGCCGCGCGCGAGCAGCGTCGCGACCTCGAGCTGGCGCGCGCGCACGTGGTTGCGCAGCGAGCCGCCGACGATCTCGGAGACGGTGAGCAGCGCCGCGGCGAGGATCGCGAGCGCGATCATCACCTCGAGCAGCGTGAAGCCGCGCCTCGCGGCCCGGCGGGTCACTCCTTCACCTCCACGTCGCCGGGCACGACACGCGCGCGGCCGGTGAACGGCTCGAGCACGATCGTGTAGCGGTTCGAGCCGTCGACGATCGGCACGTAGGCGCGCTGCGCCTGCCCGCCCGCGAAGAACTTGACGTAGGCCTTCCCCTCCTCGATCGCGCCGCGCCGCCCCTCGACCCTCACCGGGCCGAACCGGGCGCTCCCGGGCAGCGCGTGCTTCTTCACGACCCGGTCCGGGAGCCCGCCGAGCTCGGTCCGCGCGAGGAGGCGCCGCATCTCCTCGTCGCGCTCGTCCGGGAAGCGCTCCTCGAGCGACTCGGCCCCCTCGCCCTCTCCGGCGGCCGCCGCCGCGCGCGCGCTCCCGGCCCGCCCCGTGCCGCAGTCCGCCCACCACGCCGCGCCGTCGAGGTCGAGCGTGAGGGCGCACCGCGCGTGCCGCAGCGCGGCCATGTCGAAGAGCGCGCGCATCGACCCGGCGAGCTCGCCCGCGGCCTTCCGGGCGTTCGCGCCGGAGACGGACTGGAGGGCGGGCACCACGAAGGTGGTCGCGAGCGCGATCACCCCGAGGACGATGAGCAGCTCGACGAGCGTGAACCCCCGCTGCGCTCGCGCGCGCGCCGCCATGCCGCGAGCGCAGGCGCAGCCGGACGAGGCTGCGCCGGAGCGAGCCGGCGGTCCGAGGGGCGCGTCGCGTGCGCCCACCAGCCAGAAGACCGGCTTCGCCGCCATCGCATCGGCGCCCCGGAGGGCGCGCTTCGCGCGTGAGGTGCTCACGAGGTCGGGGAGACGTCCTCAGTAGTTGACGATGTCGTCCTCGGTGCCGGGCTGGCCGTCCGGCCCGTTCGACTTCACGTCGAAGCCGTCCGGGTTCTTCTGGCCGGGGTAGAGGTAGACGTAGTCGTGCTTCCACGGATCCTTGATGGAGCCGTCCGGCTGGTTCGCCTTGAGGAACCCCTCCTGGATGAGGATGCGCAGGCCCTCCTCCGTGGTGGGGTAGCGGCCGCGCATCACGCGGAACGCGTCGACCCCCTGGTTGGCGATGTTCTGCACGTCGGTCGTGGCCTTCTTGATCTCGGCCTCCTTCTGCCGGCCGATGACGTTCACGGCGACGGCGGAGGCGATGAGGCCGATGATCACGAGGACCACCATGATCTCGATGAGGGTCATGCCACGCGCGGCGGCGCGGGCGAGCTTCGCGGACTTCACGGTCAGCCTCCTACGAGGTTGTTGATCTGGAGGATCGGCATGAGGACGGAGAAGACGATGAAGGCGACGACGCCGCCCATCGCGACGATCATCACCGGCTCGAGCAGCGACGTGAGCGCGGCGATGGTCGTCTCGACCTGGTCTTCGTAGGCGTCGGCGACGTTCGCGAGCATCTCCTCCAGCGCGCCGGAGCGCTCGCCGATCGCGACCATGTGGTGCACGAGCGGCGGGAACTCGCCGGAGCGCTTGAGGGGCGCGGCGATGGACTCACCCTCGCGGATGGCGTCGCGGGCCTGCTCGATGACCTCCGCGAGGCGCGTGTTCCCGAGGATGTTCTTCACGATGTCCATGGCGGTGAGGAGCGGGACGCCGCTCTTGAGCAGCGTCGAGAGCGTCCGCGCGAACCGGCCGATGGCGATCTGCCGGATGATGGGGCCGAAGATGGGCGCCCGGAGCGCGGCGCGATCCCAGGCGGCGCGCCCGGCCGGCGTCCGCCGCCAGCGCGCCAGGCCGTAGACCGCCGCCACGCCGGCGAGCAGGATCGCCCACCACCAGCGCGACGCGAACGACGAGATGCCGATGGTCACCTGGGTGTACCAGGGGAGGGTCGCGCTGGTGTTCTCGAAGATCGAGGTGATCTTCGGGATCACGACGGTGAAGAGGATGCCCATGATCCCGGTCCCGATGACCATCATCGCGATCGGGTAGGCCATCGTGCCCGCGATCTTGGAGCGGAGCCGCGCCTGGCTCTCGGTGAACTCGGCGAGCCGCACGAGGACGATCTCGAGCGCGCCCGAGCTCTCCCCGGCGCGGATCATGTTCACGTAGAGCGTGGAGAAGACGCGCGGGTGGACGGCCAGCGCGTCGGCGAGGGAGCTGCCCTCGTTGACCCGCTGCTTCACGTCGCCGAGCACCCGCTTCAGCCGCTCGTGCTCGACCTGGTCGACGAGGGCGGTGAGGGCCTCGACGAGCGGGATGCCGGCGTGCGCGAGCACGGCGAGCTGCCGGGTCGCGACGGCGAGGTCGCGCGCGCCGACGCGCCCGAGCACCCAGCGGCGGACGTTCACCTCGCGCTTCGCCTGCTCCTTCGCCTGCGCCTCGCCGAGCACCTCGGTGAGGAACACGCCCTCGCGGCGGAGGTTCGCGCGGAGCGTCTTCGGCGAGTCCGCCTCCTTGAGCCCCTGCACCGCCTTGCCGGCGGCGTTGAGCGCCTTGTACTGGAAGACCGGCATGGCCTAGTGGAGGTCCTCGGCGGTCACGGAGAGCACCTCGGCCGCCGTGGTGATGCCGCGGGCGACCTTGTAGGCGCCGTGCTCGAGCAGGGTGACCATGCCGTGGTGGACGGCGGCCTTCTTGATGGTGGTGGAGTCGACGTTCTTGAGGACGAGCTGGCGGACGTCGTCGTCCACGAGCATGAGCTCGTAGATCCCGGTGCGGCCCTGGTAGCCGGTGTTCTGGCAGGCCGGGCAGCCCCGCGCCTTGAACACGGCCTGCGGGCTCCCCGCCTTGCGCCAGATGGCGTCGGTGAGGCCCACCTGCGCGCGCTCCTCCTGCGTGGGGACGTACGGGACGCGGCACTCCGGGCAGAGCACGCGCACGAGCCGCTGCGCGAGGACGCCCACGAGCGACGACGCCACGAGGAACGGCTGCACGCCCATGTCGACGAGGCGGGTGATCGCGCCGGCGGCGTCGTTCGTGTGGACGGTCGAGAGGACGAGGTGGCCGGTGAGCGACGCCTGGATCGCGATCTCCGCGGTCTCCAGGTCGCGGATCTCGCCGACCATGATGACGTCGGGATCCTGGCGGAGGAACGAGCGGAGCCCGCCGGCGAAGGTGAGCTCGATCTTCGGGTTCACCTGCACCTGACCGACGCCCTTGAGCGGGATCTCGACGGGGTCCTCGATGGTGAGGATGTTCAGGTCGGGCGAGTTGATCTGGGCGAGCGCGGCGTAGAGCGTCGTGGTCTTGCCGCTGCCCGTGGGGCCCGTCACGAGCACGATCCCGTGCGACCGCGTGATGAGCCCGTCCATGATCTTGCGCTGCCAGTCCTCGAACCCGAGCTGGCCGAGGTCGAGCACCACGTTCGACTTGTCGAGGAGGCGCATCACGATCCGCTCGCCGTTCGCGGTGGGCACGGTCGAGAGGCGGATGTCGACGTCCTTGCCCGCGATCTTGATGCGGATGCGGCCGTCCTGCGGGAGGCGCTTCTCGGCGATGTTGAGCCCGCCCATGATCTTGATGCGGCTCGAGATGGACGCCTGGAAGCGCTTCGGGGGGCGGATCACCTCGCGCAGCACGCCGTCGATGCGGTAGCGGACGGAGATGTCCTTCTCCTCCGGGTTGATGTGGATGTCGCTCGCGCGCTCCTTCACCGCGCGGAAGAGGAGCGAGTTGACGAGGCGGATGATGGGCGCCTCGTCGTCCGCGTCGAGGAGGTCGGTCGGCTCCTCCAGCTCGTGCGCGACCGACTCGAGGTCCTCGGTCTCGAGGTCCTCCATGAGCCGCTCGTGCTCGTCGGCGGCGCGGTCGTAGACCGCGTTGATGGCGTCGACGACCACCGCGCCCGGCACGACCTCCGGCGCGATCGCCGCGCCGAGGAGCATCGCGAGCGAGTCCTGCGCGGCCGTGTCGAGCGGGTCCGCCACCGCGACGCGCACCGCGTCGCCGTCGTGGCCCACCGGCAGCACCCGCGCCTGCTTCGCGAAGTTGATGGGCACCTTCTTCAGCAGCTCGGGCGGGATCCGCTCCGGGTCGATCCGCTCCAGGAACGGGAGGTCGAGCTGCGCCGCGAGCGCGCGGAGCACCGCCTCCTCGCTCACCGCGTGGGCGCGGACGAGGATCTCGCCGAGGCGCATCCCCGCGTGCTCGCCGCGCTGCGCGAGGAGCGCCTCCTCGAGCCGCTCCGGCGCGATCACGCCGGTGACGACCAGGATCTCCCCGAGCGGCCTCCCGCAGAGCCGAGCGGGCGCGGCGCCGGGGAGCGGCGGCGGGACGGGGAGGCGGACTGCGTCGATGCGGGCTTCGTCGGACATGGCAGATCTCGTGCAACGGGCGCGGCGCGTCCGATCATTCCTCCGGCGGCTGCGGCTGCGGTTGCGGCTGCTGGGGCTGACCCGCCGGCGGCCCACCGCCGTACGGCGGTGCGGGGGGCGCGGCCTCGCCCGGCGCGGGCGCCTCGGGCTGGACCTCGAGCCGCTCCCCGGCGCTGGGCTCCCCGCCGCCGGGCGCGACGCCGGACTCGGGCTCGGTCGGCGCGCCGTCCTGCTCACCGGGCGTCGCGGGTGCCCGCTCGGGACGGGGCGCTCCGGTCGGCGGCGCGATGAGCCGCTCGCCCGGCGCGCCCGTGCCACCGTTCTCGAGCTTCAGGGACTCCTCCGAGACGCCCGCCCGGATCTTCGAGTACGGCCCGGCCTTGCGCGTGAAGTCCACCGCGACCTGGTAGCTCGGCTGCCGTCCGTAGAACTGCTCGATGAAGTCCTGCTGCTCCTTGCGCTTCCGCTCGTAGATGCGCCGGTAGTCCGTCTCGTCCCGGATGATGTACGGCGTGAGGAAGAGGAGCAGGTTCGTCTTCTGCTTCGTGGTGGTCGTGTCGCGGAAGAGCCAGCCGAAGATCGGCAGGCTGCCGAGGACCGGGATCTTCTTGACGCTGCGGACGTTCCGCTCCTGGATGAGGCCGCCGATGACGATGGTGCTCTGGTCCTTCGCCACGATGAGCGTCTTCGCGCTGCGCTTCGCGGTCGTGGGGCCGAGCTGCGTGTCCCGGTCGACGATCTCCTCGGTCTGCTCCTCGATCGCCAGCCGGACGTTGCCGCCCTCGTTGATCTGCGGCTTGATCTTGAGCCGGAGCTCCACGTTCTGCCGCTGGATCGGCGCGTAGAGCGAGGAGAGCCCGCCGATGCCGAGCGTCGAGCCGAGCGCCGACGTCCCGCCGGTGGTCCCGGACAGCAGGTTGGAGAGCCCCTGCGGCGCGAAGCCCGCCTGGAACGGCACGTTCTGTCCGACCGTGATCTCCGACTCCTCGTTGTCCGAGGCGAGGATGTGAGGGGTCGACAGCACGTTCACGTCCGAGCTCGACTGCAGCGCCTGGACGAGGATCCCGAGCGACGGGAGCTTCACGCCGAGGAGATCCTCGACGACCCCGGAGGAGGGGCCGTTGAAGCCGGTCAGGAACCCGCCGAGCGAGATGACGTTGTTGAGGTTGAAGGAGGAGACGCGCCCCGGCTCCGACGCGAGCGGGATGAAGCCCTTCTCGCCCTTGTAGTCCACCGGGACGACGCCGTGCGCCCCCACGCCGAACTGGGTCGAGTCGTTGAGGTTCACCTCCATGATCACGGCCTCGACGAACACCTGCCGGCGCGGCCGGTCGAGCTTCTCCACGAGCCGCTGGATGGCCTGGAAGTCGGCGCCGCTCGCCTGCACGAGGAGGGCGTTCTGCGCCTTGTCCGCGGTGACCTTCACGTCGCCGCTGAAGAGCGACGCGGTCACGTCCGAGGCGCCGCCCGGGCGCGCGGACGGCGGCGCCCCGGGCTGCGTGCCCATGGCGGTGGGGACGGGCGTCGGCGAGAGCCCGCCGGGCGCGCCGGGAGCGCCGGGCGCGGTGGTGCCGGTGCGCTTCCCGGCCGCCGTGCCCTGGGCGAGGTTCGACAGCGTCTGCGCGAGCTCCTCCGCGTTCGCGTTCTTGAGGAACACGACGTGGATGCCGCCCTCCGCGCTCGTCGGCACGTCGAGCTGCTCGATGAGCTCCATGAGCCGCTGGAAGCTCTTCTCGTCCGCGATCACGATGAGCTTGTTCGTCCGCTCGTCGGGGAGGACCTTGGAGACCGACACCTCCACGGAGCCGGACACGTCCGGGGCCGCCTGCGGCGGGCGCGGCGGGATCGCGCCCGGCCGGGCCGGCGAGGTCGGCGAGGAGAGCACGGTGCGGCTCCGCCCCGCGCCGCGCGCGCCGCCCTGCTGCGCCTGGAAGATCTGGTTCACCTTGTCGGCGATGTCCTTCGCCGACGCGAAGCGGATCTGCACGATGCGCACGAGCTCGCCCGCGCCGGCGCGGTCGATCGCCTCGATGAGCCGCTCGATGCGCCGGATGTTGAGGCCGATGTCCGTGACGATCAGCATGTTGGGCGGGATCGCCTGGATGTCCGCGCCCTGGGGCGAGATGAAGTTCCCCATGATCCCGCGGAGCTGATCGGCGTCCGCGAAGTTCAGGCGGATCACCTTCGTGATCGGCTGCTCGCTGTACGGCGTCGCCTGATCGCCCACGTAGGTGGGGATCGGGTTCTTCTTCGCGTCGGCGGTCCGGACGAGCTTGAAGTACTTGCCCGTCGGGTACACGCTGATGTTGTTCGAGTTGAGCGCCGCGATGAACGCCGCGTACGCCTCCTCCGCGGTCACCGGCGTCTTCGAGAGGAGCGTGATCTTCCCGCGCGCCACGTCCTCCGTGAACATGAAGTTCCGGCAGGTCCAGCGGCTCGCCTGCTCGAGCACGTCGGCGATGTCGGCCTTGTTGAACTGCAGCATGAAGCGCCCCTGCATCGGGACGCAGCGCTCCGCGGGGCGGAACGTCTGCGGCTGCTGGGGCTGCTGCGCCGCCGGGCGGGCCGGGCGCCCGTTCTGGCCCTGCGCCGCGGGGGGCGTCACGGGGGGCGTCACGGGGCGTGGCGCGCCGGGCGTGGCCGTCGCGGGCGGGCGGGGGGGCGCGGGGCGCGGGCCGGCGGTGTCGCCGCCGGGGGGAGGACGGATCGGCACCTGCGCGGAGACGAGGGCCGGGACGAGGACGAGCAGCGTGGCGAGGCGGTTGCGCATGGAAGGCTTTCGACCCTGCGTCACGGGCCGCTGATGGAGTACTCCTTGCGGATGACCTGTCCCCCGCGCTCCAGCTCGATCGTCACGCGCTGTGACTCGCGCAGCTTCTGATAGAGCTCGAGCGCCTTCTCGGGGGAGTTGATCTCGTATCCGTTCACCCGCTGGATGACGTCGCCGTTCTCGATGCCGATCGAGGCGTAGAGCGAGTTGGGCTGGATGGAGAAGAGCTTGAACCCGTTCGCGGCGCCGTTCTTGAAGGACGGCACGATGCGCGCCTGGGTCGCGATGGTGTTGAGGTTGCCGAGCGTCGAGTCGATGACGCCGCGCTCGATCTCGTACTTGTTCTGGCCGACCTCGCGCACGCCCTCCATGGGCGCGCGGCCGCCCGGCGCGGGCCCCCCGCGCGTCGGCGGCGGCACCGGCGCGAAGCCGAGGTTGCCGGAGGCCTCGCCGCCCGAGGCGAACGCCGAGCCGCCCTCGAAGTCGAGGTACTCCTTCGTCCCCTTGTTGCAGACGATGGCGACGAGGCGGAACCCGTTCCCGGTGGCGTCCGCGTCGTCCCGCACGCGCTCGAGCCCGAGGAGCCTCGCTCCGCCGACCTCGTCGCCCACGCCGACGACCTTCGCCTCGCGCGTGTTGAGGTCGAGGATCGTCGCGAGGGACTGGCGCGCCCGCTCGGCGATGACGCCGACCACGAGCTGCAGGCGGAGGTCGCTCTTCGTCGGCGCGGCGTGCGGATCGTCGCAGTTCTGGGGGGCGAGCGGCGCCTGCGCGACGTCGGCCTCCACCTCGCGCGGCGGCTCCTGTCCGATGAGCTTGAAGAGCTTGTCGACGTCGAGCGTGGCGGGGAGGGTGGGGCGCGGCGGCGCGGTGGGGAGGCTCGCGACGTCCGCCCGGGGCTCCGGACGGATCGCGGCGCCCGCGAGCGTGTTCACCGTCTTGGCTGCGAGCCACGCCGCCACGAACAGCAGCGCGAGGTTCGCCGTCCAGGCGTACTTGCGGAAGAAGAGGTCGAGCATGGGAGCGCCGCGCGGGGAGGGAGCAACGGCCATGCCACGCCCTCGTGCCGGATACCCTGGTCAACCCCTGGATGCCACAGGGAAATCCCGGCTGCTCGCCCACCGCACCGGCGGCGTGGCGGCGCTGGATGCCAATTTGGCAAACGCGACCCGCGGGAGCTGGAGTCGCTGCCAGTTTGTCAGCGCTCGGCGTCCGGCTCGTCGCCCCCCGGAACGGGCTCGACGAGGCGCCCCTCCTCGTCCCGATCGAGCTTCCGGTAGATCGTCCGGGCGGCGATGCCGAGGAGCTGGGCGGCGAGGTTCTTGTCGCCGCGGGTGTGCTCGAGCGTGCGGCGGATCACCAGCCGCTCGATCTCGTCGAGCGTCGTCCCGAGGGGCACGGCGAGCGTGGCCGGGGCGGCCGCCGGCGCGCCGGCCGGGCCCGCCGCGGCCCGCACCGCCTCGGGCAGATCGCCGAGCTCCACCGCCTCGCCGCGCGTGAGGATCACCCCGCGCTCGACGGCGTGCAGGAGCTCGCGGACGTTGCCCGGCCAGGCGTACCGCTCGATCGCCGCGACCGCCGCGGGCGAGAACCCCGAGATGGGCTTCGCGTTCGCCTCGGCGAAGCGACGCAGGAACGCGCCCGCGAGCAGCATCACGTCCTCCCGCCGCTCGCGGAGCGAGGGCAGGCGCACCGACACCACGTCGAGCCGGTAGAACAGGTCCTCGCGGAAGCGCCCCGCCTTCACCTCCGCCGCGAGGTCCTTGTTCGTCGCGGCGACGACGCGCACGTCCACCCGGAGGGGCTCGGTGCCGCCGACGCGCTCGAGCACCCCGTCCTGCAGGAAGCGGAGGAGCTTCACCTGCACCGACGGCGACATCTCTCCGACCTCGTCGAGGAACAGGGTCCCGCCGTGGGCGCGCTCGAAGCGCCCCTCCTTGCGGGCCGCGGCGCCGGTGAACGCGCCCTTCTCGTGCCCGAAGAGCTCGGACTCGAGCAGGCTCTCCGGGATCGCCGCGCAGTTGATGGGGACGAACGGGCCCGCGGCGCGCGGGGAGAGGTCGTGCACGAGCCGCGCGGCGAGCTCCTTGCCCGTGCCGCTCTCGCCCGCGAGGAGCACGGTCGCGGAGGTCGGGGCCGCCTGGCGGAGCGTGTCGAGCACGGCGCGGAACGCGGGCGCGTTGCCGAGGAGCCCGCCCACCGCGCCCGAGGAGAGCTCGGCGAGCTGCGCGCGCAGCGCGCGGTTCTCCGCGACGAGCGAGGCGCGCTCGATCGCCTGCCGGACCGACTTCACGATCGCGTGCCGCTTCACGGGCTTCGTGATGAAGTCGTAGGCGCCCTCCTTCATCGCGGCGACCGCGGTCTCGACCGTCCCGTAGGCGGTCATGAGCACGACCTCGGTCTCGGGCGAGAGCGCCTTCACCGCCCGGAGCAGCTCCTCGCCGCTCATGCCGGGCATCATGAGATCGGTCACCACCGCGGAGACGCGCTCGCGCCGCAGCACCTCGAGCGCGGCGGCCCCGCTCTCCGCGAGCGCGACGCGCCAGCCCTCGCGCTGGAAGATCCGCGCGAGAGAGTCGAGGTTGGGCTTCTCGTCGTCGACGATGAGGACGAGCGGGGTCACCGGGCGAGGATAGCAGCGCGGAGGGCCTGGGGCCCACGTGCGCGCGGCGCTTCGGTCGTCAGGGCGCGGGCGGCGCCGCGGCGGGGGGCTGGGCGGGGCGGGCCGTGGCGGGCTGCGGACGCACGCCGAGCGTCACGCGCAGCTCGTCGCCGTAGAGCGCGATCGCCCCGGCGGCGAGCGCGACGAGCGCCCCGGTGATGACCGCGTACTCGACGAGTCCCTGCCGCACGACGGCGACCTGTAGACCGTCCCCCCGTGCGCGTTCAAGGTGCGGGGTGTGCCCACCCCTGAAATGCGAGAGGCGGCGCCCGGGGGGACGCCGCCTCGTCGCTGCACCGGAGCTCTCGAGGGCTACTCGCCCTTCGCCTCGGCGGCCGGCTCGGCGGGCGCCGCCTCGGCCTTGGGCTTCGCCGACTTGCCCGCCTTGGCGCGCTTCGCCGCGCGGTTCTCCTTCGGCGCCTCGGCCTTCTTGGCCGGCTCCGCCTTGACGGGCTCGGCCTTCTTCGCCGCCTCGGCCTTCGCGGGCGTCGCCGCGTAGCGGGTCTTGAACTTCTCGATGCGGCCCGCCGTGTCCATGATCTTCTGCTTGCCCGTGAAGAACGGGTGGCACTGGGCGCAGATCTCGATGTGGAAGTCGCCGCGCGTCGAGCGGGTCTCGATGACGTTCCCGCACGCGCAGGTGACCTTCGCGGGCTTGTAGTCGGGGTGGAGCGCTTCCTTCATGGTGACCTCGGGGCCGCTTGCATCGGGCAGGTCTGCCGATGGTCCGGGCCCGGTGATGATGATGTGGAACTGGGCGATCTAGTCGGATCGGGGGGTTGCGTCAACCCCGGCGTGCGCGCGCCGCCTCGGGCGCCTACTTGCCCCCGCCCACCATCATCTTGAAGAACTCCTCGTGGTTCTTCACCTGGCGGAACTTGTCGAGGATGAACTTCATCGCCTCGACGTTGTCGAGGCCGTTCAGGATGGTCTGGCGCAGGATGTAGATCTTCGAGAGCCAGTCGGCCGGCAGGAGCAGCTCCTCCTTGCGCGTGCCGCTCTTCCCGATGTCCATGGTGGGGAAGATCCGCTTCTCCATCATCTTGCGGTCGAGCACGATCTCGGAGTTCCCGGTGCCCTTGAACTCCTCGAAGATCACCTCGTCCATGCGGCTGCCGGTGTCGACGAGCGCGGTGCCGATGATCGTGAGCGAGCCGCCCTCCTCGATGTTGCGGGCCGCGCCGAAGAAGCGCTTGGGCTTGTGGAGCGCGTTCGAGTCGACGCCGCCGGAGAGGATCTTGCCGGAGGGGGGGACGACCGAGTTGTAGGCGCGGGCGAGGCGGGTGATCGAGTCGAGCAGGATCACCACGTCCTTCTTGTGCTCGACCAGCCGCCGCGCCTTCTCGATCACCATCTCGGCGACCTGCACGTGCCGCGTGGCGGGCTCGTCGAAGGTCGAGGCGACGACCTCGCCCTTCACGGTCCGCTCCATGTCGGTCACCTCCTCGGGCCGCTCGTCGATGAGCAGCACGATGAGGGTGCACTCGGGGTGGTTCGTGGTGACCGCGTGCGCGATGTTCTGGAGGAGGACCGTCTTGCCGGCGCGCGGCGGCGAGACGATGAGGCAGCGCTGGCCCTTGCCGATCGGCGAGAACAGGTCGACGACCCGGGTCGTCATCTCGTTCGGATCGTGCTCGAGCGCGAGGCGCTCGGTCGGGTAGAGCGGCGTCAGGTTGTCGAAGAGGACCTTCGACTGGTTCTCCTCGGGCTGCTCGCCGTTGATCGAGTCCACCCGGAGGAGCGCGAAATACCGCTCCCCGTCCTTCGGCTGGCGCACCGTCCCGCGCACGGTGTCGCCGGTGCGCAGGTTGAAGCGGCGGATCTGGGAGGGCGAGACGTAGATGTCGTCCGGACCGGGCAGGTAGCTGAAGTCGGGGCTGCGCAGGAAGCCGAAGCCGTCGGGGAGCACCTCGAGCGTGCCCTCGCCGCCGACCTCCATGTCCTCCTTCTTCTCCTCGGCGACCTTCGACTGGGCCTGGAGGATCGCGAAGATGAGGTCCTGCTTCTTCATCGCCCCCGCCGCCTCGATCTCCAGGCTGCGGGCGAGCTTCGCGAGCTCCGCAACCTTCATGTGCTTGAGATCGGTGAGGCTCGACGGGGGAGACGCGGCGGGCTGAACGGCGGCGGGCATGTCTGTCTCGGGGAGGCGGGGCGCCCGGTCGGGAGGCGCGCGGCGCGACTGCGTGCGGTCTCGTGAGGAAACCGGAGGAGAGGCAGGAAACCTATGCGGCCCGTCCCGAGGTGTCAACGGCGCGGCCGGCCGCCGCCCGCTCCGGTCGAGGGCGCCCCGCGCGGCGCCCCGGGGCGCCCCGGCAGGCTCGGGAGTCCCGCGGGCGTCGCGGTTCACCTCGAGCGCGCCTTCGCGAGGCGCGCGCGCCAAGAAGCGATTGAAAGAGGGGCCCGTCGGTCGTAATCCTGGCGCCATGCCGGCCGATGCCGACAGGGACGCCGCCGCCGTCCGCGCCGCGGAGCTCCGCGCGCGGATCCTCTCCGCCGATCACGCCTACTACGTCCTCGATCGACCGGTCCTCTCCGACGCCGAGTACGACAGGCTCGTGCGCGAGCTCGCCGAGCTCGAGGCGGCTCACCCCGAGCTCGCCACCTCCGACTCGCCGACCCAGCGGGTGTCGGGCACGCCGAGCGAGCGGTTCGAGCGGGTCGTCCACCGCGAGCCCATGCTCTCGCTCGGGAACATCCAGGCCGACGAGGAGCTCGACGAGTTCGACGCGCGCGTGCGCCGCCTGCTCGGGCTCGGCGAGGAGGTCCGGGTGGGCTACGTCGCCGAGCCGAAGCTCGACGGGCTCGCGGTCGAGCTCGTGTACGAGCGCGGCCGCCTCGTCCAGGGCTCGACCCGCGGCGACGGCGTGAACGGCGAGGACGTCACGGCGAACCTGCGCACGGTCGGCCGCACGGGCGCGAACCGGGGGATCCCGGAGCGGCTCCTCGGCGAGGTCCCGCCGCGCGTCGAGGTGCGCGGCGAGGTGCTCCTCTTCAAGGAGCACTTCGAGGCGATGAACCGGCAGATCCTCCGCGCGGGCGGCGAGCCGTTCGCGAACCCCCGCAACGCGGCGGCGGGGTCGCTCCGCCAGCTCGACTGGCGCGTGACCTCGCGCCGTCCGCTCTCCTTCATCGCCTACGAGGCGCTCGTGCCCGGCGCGGAGCCCGGCGGCGCGCGCGCCGCGCCCGGCGCGTGGCGCACGCACATGGAGAAGATCGAGGCGCTCGGGCGCTTTGGCTTCGAGACGAACCCGGCGAACGCGCGCTGCGACGGCATCGCGGAGGTGAAGGCCTACCGCGATCGCATGGCGCAGGGGCGCTTCGCGCTCCCGTACGACACGGACGGCGTCGTGGTGAAGGTGGACGACCTCGACTGGCGGCGCCGGCTCGGCGCGGCGTCCAAGTTCCCGCGCTGGGCGGTGGCCTACAAGTACCCGCCGCAGGAGGAGGCGACGCGCATCCGGCGCATCTGGGCCTCGGTGGGGCGCACCGGGATCCTCACGCCGGTCGTGGACTTCGAGCCCGTCCGGCTCTCCGGCGCGATGGTGTCCCGCGCGACGCTGCACAACGAGGACGAGATGCGGCGCAAGGACGTCCTCGAGGGAGACTGGATCCTCGTGCGCCGCGCGGGCGAGGTCATCCCCGAGGTCGTCATGCCGCTCAAGGAGCGGCGCACCGGGGAGGAGCGCCCGTTCACGTTCCCGACCGCGTGCCCGGTCTGCGGCGCGAAGGTGGTCCGCGAGGAGGGGGAGAAGGTCTACCGCTGCACCGGCGCGGCCTGCCCCGCCCAGCTCGTCGGGCGGCTCACCCACTTCGCCCAGCGCCGCGCCATGGACGTGGACGGGCTCGGGGACAAGCTCGCCGCCGGGCTCGTCGAGCGCGGCCTCGTCCGCGACTTCGCGGATCTGTACGGCGTCCCCTTCCGCGCCTTCCAGGAGCTGTTCAGCCGGCCGCGCAAGGAGGAGCGGGACGCGAAGGCCGAGCTCCCGGAGAAGAGCGCCCAGAACATGCTCGACGCCCTCGAGCGCTCGAAGGACACGACGCTCCGCCGCCTGCTCTTCGCGCTCGGGATCCCGCAGGTGGGCGAGGCGACGGCGGCCACGCTCGCGCGCCACTTCGGCGACCTCGCGCGCTTCATGGACGCGAGCGAGGAGGAGCTCCTCGCGGTGCGCGACGTCGGCCCGGAGACCGCGCGCGAGATCCGCGCCTGGACCGCCGAGCCGCAGAACCGGCGCGTGGTGGAGCGGCTCCTCGAGGCGGGCGTGAGGCCCGCGCAGGAGGCGATCGAGGCCCGCGGCCCGTTCGCGGGGAGATCGGTGGTCCTCACCGGCGGGCTCGCCGCCATGAGCCGCGACGACGCGAAGGCCGAGATCGAGCGGCGCGGCGGCAAGGTGTCGGGCAGCGTCTCGCGCAAGACCGATCTCGTCGTCGCCGGCGAGGACGCCGGCTCGAAGCTCGAGAAGGCGCAGTCGCTCGGGGTCAAGGTGGTGGGCGAGGCGGAGTTCCTGCGGATGCTGGAGGAGTGATGGCCGAGCTCGTTCGCGCGCACATCCTCGTGAGCGGGGACGTGCAGGGGGTCTCGTTCCGGCAGGCGACCGTGGACGAGGCGCGCCGGCTGGGGATCCACGGCTGGGTGAGGAACGTGGCGGACGGGCGCGTCGAGGCGGAGGCGGAGGGCGAGCGCGCGAAGGTGGAGGCGCTCGTCCGCTGGTGCGGGCGGGGGCCGCCGGCGGCGCGGGTCGAAGGGGTCCAGGTCTCCTTTAGGCCGCACGCGGGCGACCTCGGGCCGTTCGCCGTCCGCCGCTGAGAGCGTCGAGGCGCCGGGAGGGGATCGGTTCACGGCCTCTCGAGGCGCCGTCGGGGCGGGCGCGTCCCCGGTCGGACCTTCGCCTCGAGCGTTGCCGCCGGCGGCGCGGGTGTGCTACGAACGCCAGCCCTGCCGGATTCGTCAGTCGGATCCGGGAGTTCCACACGACGTTGGGCGAGGCGCGGTTCGAACCCGCGGCCCGGCGAACCATGACGACCCCCTACGCGAACCTCCCGTCCGCGCTCGACGAGCTCGTGCTCGCCGCGCAGAAGCCGTCCCGCTACGTCGGCGGCGAGTTCGGCAGCGTCACCAAGGACCTGTCCGCCGCGCGCGTGCGCTTCGCGCTCGCGTTCCCGGACACCTACGAGGTCGGCATGTCCAACCTCGGGTTCCGGCTCCTCTACCACCTGTTGAACGACCGGCCCGAGATCGCCTGCGAGCGGGTGTTCCTGCCCTGGCCCGACATGGAGGGCATGCTCCGCGCCCGCGGCGTGCCGCTCTTCACGCTCGAGTCGCGCGCGCCCGTCCGCGCGTTCGACCTGCTCGGCGTCACGCTGCAGTTCGAGCTCGCCTACACGAGCGTGCTCGCGATGCTGGACCTCGCCGGCATCCCGCTCCACGCCCGCGAGCGCGGCGACGGGGATCCCATCGTGGTGGGCGGCGGCCCCTGCGCCTTCAACCCGGAGCCCGTGGCCGACTTCTTCGACTGCTTCGCCGTGGGCGAGGGCGAGGAGGTCGCGCTCGAGATCGCCGACGCGGTCGCGGACAGCGGGTTCCGGCGCGGCGGCGCCTCGCGCGCGGAGCTGCTCCGCAGGCTCGCGCGCATCCCCGGCGTGTACGTCCCGTCGCTGTTCCGCCCCCGCTACGACCCCGCGACGCGCACGCTCGTCGAGCTCGAGCCCCTCGTGCCGGGCTACGAGAAGATCGAGCGGCGGGTGATGCCGGACCTGAACGCGCTCCCGACGACCGCGTACACGCGGCCGCTCGTGCCGTTCATGCAGACGATCCACGACCGGCTCCCCATCGAGCTGCAGCGGGGCTGCACCCGCGGCTGTCGCTTCTGCCAGGTCGGCATGATCACGCGCCCGACCCGGCAGCGCGACCCGAAGCAGGTCCTGCGGCTCGCCGAGACGGGGCTCGACGCCTCCGGCTACGAGGAGGTGGGGCTCCTGTCGCTCTCGTCGGGCGACTACGCGCCGCTCAACGGGATGCTCGACGACTTCCTCGCCCGCTGGGAGGGCGAGAAGATCGCGATGAGCCTGCCGTCCCTGCGCACCGAGACGATGAACGACTCGCTCGCGAAGAAGATCGCGCGGATCCGGAAGACCGGCTTCACGCTCGCGCCCGAGGCCGCGACGGAGCGGATGCGCGCCGTCATCAACAAGGGCAACCGCGAGGAGGACCTGCTCCGCGCCGTCGAGTCGGTGTTCCAGAACGGCTGGTCGCTCCTCAAGCTCTACTTCATGATCGGGCTCCCCGAGGAGCGGGACGAGGACGTCGTCGCGATCGCGGAGCTCGCGAGGAGGTGCCTCGCCACGGCGCGCCGGGCGCTGCCGAAGGGGCAGGGCTCGGCGGCGATCCACCTCGGCGCCTCCACCTTCGTGCCGAAGCCCTTCACGCCGTTCCAGTGGGAGCCGATGATCCCGCCCGAGGAGACCCGGCGGCGCCAGGCCCTCATCACCGCCGCGCTCGGCGGCCGGAACGGCGCGATCCAGTTCAAGCCGCACGACTCGCGCCAGTCGTCCATCGAGGGGGCCCTCGCCCTGGGCGACCGGCGCGTGGCGACGGCGGTGCTCGCCGCCTACCGCAGCGGCCAGCGGCTCGACGGGTGGTCGGAATGGTTCGACGAGGGACGCTGGCTCGCCGCGTTCGAGGCGTGCGAGCGCGAGCACGGCGTCGGCCTCGACTGGTTCGCGCACCGCCGCCGCCGGCTCGACGAGGTCCTGCCGTGGGACCGGATCGACTGCGGCGTGACGAAGCCCTACCTCGCGAAGCAGCTCGCCGCGGCGCGGAACCTCGCCGAGGTGGAGGACTGCGTGCTCGCCCCGTGCAGCGTGTGCGGCGCGTGCGACTACGAGGTCGTGAAGAACCGGACCTACGAGGCGAGCGAGTACGTCCCCGAGCCGCCCCGGCCGCCGCGCCCGCCCGAGCCGGCGCTCCGCACGCGGGTGCGCGTCCGCTGGGCGAAGCTCGGCCGGCTCGTGGCGCTCTCGCACCTCGAGACGATGCACACCCTCCTGCGCGCCATCCGCCGCGCGGGGCTCCCGGTCGTCTACTCGCAGGGCTTCCACCCGAAGCCGCGCGTCTCGTTCGGCCCGGCGCTCGCCGTGGGCGTCGAGAGCCAGGCGGAGTTCATGGATCTCGAGCTGGCCGGCGAGCTCGACCCCGCCGAGGTCGCCGCCCGGCTCGCTCCGGAGCTGCCGAAGGGGCTCGAGGTGCTCGACGCCCAGCGGGTGGAGGCGAGCGCGCCGTCGATTTCCGAATCACTCCGCGCCGTCCATTATCGCGTGGAGTTCGAGGGGGATGGCTGGGATGAGGTGACCCTTTCGGATCGCGTGGCGGGGTTCGGGGAGGCCGACCAGGCGGTCGTCACCCGGGCGCCCCCCCCCAAGAGCCGGGGGCGTCGGCGACAGAAGGTCGCGGAGACGAAGGGAAGAGAGATAGACTTGAAAGAAATTGTGACCCACCTGGCCGTCGAAGGCCCGGGGACGGTCGCGTTCAGTTTGCGGGCGGATCCCTCCGGGAGCGCGAAGCCAGCCGAGGTGCTGGCGGCGATCTTCGGCGACGGGGAGCCGCCCAGGGGAGTGAAGGTTTTGAAGGAAGGCGTCAGCTTCGCGAGGGCGGGCGAGGGTCAGGATTCTGGCCGTCAGCCGCGCGCGCCTCGCTACCTGGACGCCTGAACTACAGCGCGCCCCGCAGCGCCGCGACGAACCGCGGCCGCCGGGCGCGAGGAGCGCGACGCTTTGAGCGGAAGCTCGACAGCCGATCCGAGACGCCCGGCACCGCCCGGACGCTCGCGGTCGCGGCCCATCGTGATGACGGGCCTCGCTCTCCCCGCGCCTTCCCGGGGCGAGAGAGGACCATCGCCATGGCGGGCAACAGCATCCTCGTGATCAACGCGGCCGGCGCGGAGACTCGCGTCGCCCTCGTCGAGAACAACACCATCCACGAGTACTACCTCGAGCGAAAGCGCGAGAAGGGGATCGTCGGCAACATCTACAAGGGCAGGGTGGTTCGCGTGCTCCCGGGCATGCAGGCCGCCTTCGTCGACATCGGGCTCGACAAGGCCGCGTTCCTGTACGTCGGGGACGTCTACGGCGACCCCGAGTTCTCGGAGGAGTTCGAGCTCACCGAGGGCGAGCACCGCGTCGAGGTGCCGGAGGTGCCCACCGAGCAGGAGGCGGAGGCGGAGGAGGCGCGCGCGCGCGCCGTGTCCTCCGAGCCGCCGGCCGCCACGCCGGTGCCCATCGCCGAGGAGGCGCCGCTCGCCATCGGCGAGCCGGCCGCCGGGACCGACGAGGCGGCGCGCGCCTCCGCGGAGGCGGTCGCCGCTCCGCTCACGCCGGAGCCCACCGAGGCGGCCCCGGCGGCCGCGGAGGTCCCCGACGTCGCGAGCAGCGCCATCGACGCGCCGCCGGCGCCGCTCACGCCCATCCCGCTCACGCAGGAGATCGGCATGGCGGCGGTGCCGCAGCCGCCGCCCCTGCCCGTGCCGCCCCTCGCGGACGTGCCCGCCGAGACCCCGGCGGCCGAGCTCGCGGCGCCCACCCCGCCGCCCGTCGTGGCCGCGCCCGAGGGCGCCGCCCCGCTCGCCGACCGGATCCAGGCGCCGCGCGAGAAGGCCGACGCGCGCGAGGCCAAGTCCGACCGCGAGCCGCGGGAAGGCAGGGGCGACCGCGACCGGGAGCGCCGCCGCGATCGCGACGATCGCGGGCGCCGCGAGGGCCGCGAGGGTCGGGATCGGGAGAACCGCGAGGGCCGCGAGGGCCGCGAAGGCCGCGGCCGCAACGGCCACGACCGCGAGAAGCGCTCCAAGGAGCCGAAGAACATCCAGGACCTCCTGAAGGAGGGCCAGGAGGTGATCGTCCAGGTCGCGAAGGATCCGATCGGGACGAAGGGCGCGCGCATCACGAGCCACATCTCGCTGCCCGGGCGTCACCTCGTGTTCATGCCCACGGTCGATCACATCGGCATCTCGCGCCGCATCGAGAAGGACTCCGAGCGGCGCCGGCTGCGCGACATCGTCGATCGCATGCGGCCGGACGGGACCGGCTTCATCGTCCGCACCGTGGCGGAGAACGTGGAGGCGGCGAAGCTCGAGGCCGACATCCGCTTCCTCATCCAGGTCTGGAACGAGATCATCCGCACGAAGGACAAGGTCTCCGCGCCGGCGCTCCTCCACGGCGACCTCGACCTCATCCTCCGCGCGACGCGCGACCTCTTCACCGCCGACGTCGGCAAGCTCGTCATCGACGATCGCGACGAGTACGAGCGGATCCTCCGCTTCGTGCACGAGCAGGCGCCGCACCTCGAGAGCCAGATCGAGTACTACCGCGGCGAGGAGCCGATCTTCGACGCGTACGGCATCGAGCAGGAGCTGAAGCGCGCGAGCCAGCGCAAGGTCTGGCTGAAGAGCGGCGGCTACATCATCATGGACCAGGCGGAGGCGCTCACCGCCATCGACGTCAACTCGGGCCGCTACGTCGGCAAGAAGAACCTCGAGGAGACGATCACCAAGATCAACGTCGAGGCCGCGAAGGAGATCGTCTACCAGCTCCGCCTGCGGAACATCGGCGGCATCATCATCATCGACTTCATCGACATGGACAAACCCCAGAACCGCGACAAGGTCTTCAAGGCCTTGCAGGACGCGCTGGGGCGGGACAAGGCGAAGACCAACGTCCTCAAGATCTCCGAGCTCGGGCTCGTCGAGATGACGCGCAAGCGCGTGCGCGAGTCGGTCACGCGCGTGATGAACGAGCCCTGCAGCTACTGCGAGGGCAAGGGGCACATCAAGTCGAAGATCACGATCGCGTACGAGATCTTCCGGGAGATCCGCCGCGAGGCGGTTCACTTCCCCGAGCCCGTGCTCGTGGTGAACGCCCACCCCGAGGTCGCGCGCATCCTGCAGGGCGCGGAGCGCGAGGAGCTCCGCTACCTCATGGATCGCTTCAACAAGACCATCGAGGTGAAGGCGCAGTCCGGGTATCACCAGGAGCAGTTCGACATCTACGGCCGCCAGCAGCGCGGGGATCAGCCCCGCGAGCGGGAGCGCGAGCGCGGGCGCGGCCGGGACCGCGGCGGGGATCGCGGCGGTGATCGCGACCGCGGCGGCGATCGCGGCGGGCGCGGCCGGGCGCCGGAGGAGCCGCAGGCCTCGGCGCCGTCGGACGCCGCGGGCAGCGCCGGCGGCTCTGGCGGCGAGGAGCGCTGACGAGGATGACCGGCCCGGCGGAGACGCGGGAGCGCGTGGTCCGCCTCCTCCGGGCCGGCTGGAGCGCCGTCGGGACCGCCCTGCGGGTCCTCGACAGCGACGCCGTGCGCCTGCGGGCCATGGCGCTCACGTACATCACGCTGTTCGCGCTCGTCCCGGCCCTCGTCGTCGCCTTCTCGGTGGTCCAGGCCTTCACCGGGATGGAGAAGATCTCCGAGCTCGTCCACGAGTTCCTGATCTCCAACCTGGCCGTCGGCGCGCGAGACACGCTCGAGCCGTACCTCCAGCGCTTCGTGACCAACGCGCACGCGACGAGCGCCGGGATCGTGGGCGGCGCGCTCCTCGTCTGGTCGGCGATCTCCCTCTTCACGAACGTCGACGCCGCGCTGAACGACATCTGGGGCGTGCAGCGCCGGCGCCCGATCGCGCAGCAGGCGGTGATCTACTGGATGGGGATCACCCTCGGGCCGCTCCTGCTCGCGGGCTCGCTCACGCTCGCCGCCACCGGCCGCGCGTTCCTCGCGAGCAGCGGCTTCCGCGCGCTCGCGGTCGCGGGCGGTGCCCTCCTCACCTGCACGTTCTTCTCGCTCATCTACCTCCTCGTCCCCTACACGAAGGTCCGCATCAAGTCGGCCGTGATCGCCGGCCTGGCCGCGGGCGTCGCCTGGGAGCTCGCCAAGTGGGGTTACGCGCTCGGGATCGGCGGCATCGTCCGGTACCACGCGATCTACGGCTCCGTGGCGGCGATCCCGATCTTCATCTTCTGGCTGTTCGTCTCCTGGACGATCCTCCTCTTCGGCGCGCGCCTCGCGTTCGTGATCCAGTACGCGACCGCGCTCATCCACGGGGCTCCGCAGCCGTCGTCGCCGACCGGCAAGGAGATCCTCGCGGGGCAGGCCATGCTCCAGATCGCGAGGGCGTTCGACCGGGGAGAGCCCGCGCCCGACGCGGGCGACGTGGCGAGCAGGCTCGGCTCGGGCGCCGAGGAGGCCGGGGAGGTCCTCGCGGCGCTCAGGAACGCGGGGCTCGTCGTCTCCCTCACGGATGGGGGGCTCGTCCCGTCGAGGCCGCTCGAGCGGCTGACGTTGCTCGACGTGCGCCGGGCCATCGTGGGGCGCTCGTCCGACCTCCCCCACTCCCGGGGGCCGGTGGCGGGGATCGTCCGCGAGATCGAGGAGCGGGCGGAGGAGCGCCTGGCCGCAGTGGATTTCCGCGCGCTGTGCGAACAAAAGCCCGCCGCGCAGGCCTTGCCGGCGCCGGCTGCTCCCCCCGGGGAAGCGGGCGAGCTGCCGGCGCGGCGCGCGTAGTCAGGGGCGCGATTCGCGCCGCTCCAGTGCGCAGAACTGCGCATGCCGTTGGAACCCTTGCTGATTTCGGAGGCTTCGGCTAGGCTCCCCTCAACCTCGAGGGGCTTGCCGAGCCTTGCGGGCCCTCAGCTTTCGTCCGGAGTGCCGATGCTGAAGTCGGATCTCATCAACATCCTCGTGGTCAAGCGCGGCGTCACGCAGAAGCAAGCGGAGTCCACGATCGAGACGATCTTCGACTCGATGAAGGACGCGCTCTGTCGCGGAGAGAACATCGAGATCCGCGGCCTCGGCGCCTTCCACGTGAAGCACTACGACGGGTACCAGGGCCGTAACCCCAAGACCGGAGAGGTGATTCCGGTGAAGCCGAAGCGCGGGATCCTGTTCCGCACCGGCAAGGAGCTCCGGGATCGCGTGAACCGCCCGGAGGCGCTCGCGAAGCCGCTCGAGCCCGACGACGAGGACGAGGGCAACGACGACGGCACCCCGCCGGTTGCCGCCGGCGCCTGAAGCTCGGCGCTCTCCCGGTGGCAAGCTCGCGGGCCGCGGCCAACCTGCCGCGGCCCGGCGCGTTTTTGGGATCGCTCCGCTCAGGCCGCGAGGGCGAGCCGCCCCACCGGACGGACCTCTTGCTCGGGCGGGAGCTCGTCGAAGGTGAGCACCGCGACCTGCGGAAAGCGCGGCGCAACGAGTCCGCGCAAAGCCCGCCGGACGTCCGCACTCGCAAGGATCACGGGCGCTTCGGCGCCGCCGCGTGTCTCCGCGTCCAGCGCGTCGAGCAGCGCGCGCGCGTCGGAGGGGTCGAGGGCGAGCGCCTCACCGGCGAGGGCCTCGCGGATCGCGCGCTCGGCGGCGGGATCGACGAGCAGCGCGGCGAGCGGGCCACCCCGGCCGAAGCGATGCGCGATGTGGCGCCGGAGCGATCGGCGGCACGCCTCGGCGAGCGCTGCCGCGCCGCGCGCGGGCCCGCCGGCCTCGAGCATCGCCTCCAGGATCGTCCGCAGCGGCCGGATGGACACGCCCTCCTCGACGAGCCGGCGCAGGACCTCGGCGAGGAGCGCGGGCGGGAGCTGGCGGCCCGCCTCGCGGACGAGCGCGGGCGCGGTGGGCTCGAGCGCGTCGAGGAGCGCCTGCGCCTCCTGCACGCCGACGAGGTGATGCGCCGCGCCGCGCAGCGCTCCGCCCGCCTCGGCGACGATCCGCTCGAGGTGGCCGAGCACCGGCCCGAGCGCGGACGCGCGGGCGGCGTCCGCGGCGGCGACGAGCGCCGCGGGGCGGCCGCTCGCGGGGTCCGTCGCCGCCGTCGCCCCGACGCCGACGAGCGCGAGCTCCTCGGGCGCCACGAGCGCGAGGAGCTCGCCCTCGGGAGCGGAGCCCGACGCGACCGGAACGTCGTCGACGAGGAGCGACCAGCCCGCGCGCGGGAGCGGGGCGGGACGCAGGACCACGCCGGGGACCTGCACCCCGAGCTCGCGCCAGAGCTGGTCGCGGAGCGCCGCGAGCGCCTCGCGCATCGTCCGCCCATCTTCCGCGCGCGCGGCCGCCACGAGGTCGTCGGCGAGCTCGAGGACGACCGGCGCGGGCGCGGCGAAGGGATCGGCGGGGCCCGCGGCCGCCTCGGCGGGGACGGCGGCGGAGCGCCGCGCGCGCCGGCGGGCGAGCTGGAACGCACCGCCCGCCGCGGCGGCGGAGAGCGCCGCGAAAGGCGCCGCCGGGAGGCCGGGGGCGAGCGCGAGGGCCGCGAGGAGGGCAGACACCGTCCCGAGCGCCGCCGGCTCGGCCGCGAGCTGCCGGCCGATCTCGCCGCCGAGCGAGCCGCCCTCGTCCTCGGCGGCCACCCGCGTGACGGCGACCCCGGCCGAGACCGCCACGAGGAGCGCGGGGAGCTGCGAGACGAGGCCGTCGCCGATGGCGAGGAGGGCGTACCGGCGCGCCGCCGCACCGACGTCCATCCCGCGGAGCGCGCCCGCCACGAGCCCGCCGGTCACGTTCACGAGGACGATCGCGACGCCCGCGATGGCGTCGCCCTTCACGAACTTGAGCGCGCCGTCCATCGCGCCGTACAGCTGGCTCTCCCGCTCGAGCGCCCGGCGCCGCCGGCGCGCCTCGCCCGCGTCGATCGCGCCGGCGCGCACGTCCGCGTCGATCGCCATCTGCTTGCCGGGGAGCGCGTCGAGCGTGAAGCGCGCCGCGACCTCCGCCACGCGCTCCGCGCCCTTGGCGACGACGAGGAGCTGCACGAGCGTGAGGATGGCGAAGACGACGGCGCCCACGACGTAGTTGCCCTGCACGACCACCCGCCCGAACGCCTCGATGACGCGCCCGGCGTCCCCGCGCGAGAGGACGAGGCGCGTCGACGAGACGTTGAGCGCCAGGCGGAACAGGGTCGTGAGGAGCAGGAGGGTCGGGAAGCTCGCGAACCCGAGCGCGTCCCGCGCGAAGAGCGTCACGACGAGGATCGTCGCCGCCACCGCGAGGTTCAGGGCGAGGAGCGCGTCGAGCGCCGCGGGCGGGACGGGCGCGACGAGCAGGACCACGACGGCGAGGACCGCGACGGCGAAGGCGGCGTCGCCGGCGCCGCGGACGCGGGTGAGGATCGAGTGCAGGCGGGTCATGGCGTCTCCGTGTGGCCGTACAGGTGGGCGAGGACCGCGGCGGCGGCCTCGTAGAGCTCCTCCGGGATCTCGTCGCCGACCTCGGCGAGGCGGTGGAGCGCGCGCGCGAGCGGCACGTCGCGAACGATCGGCACGCCCGCGCGCCGCGCCGCGGACCGGATGCGGGCGGCGGCGAGCCCGGTGCCCTTCGCGACGAGCCGGGGCGCGGCCTCGCCGTCGCGATCGTGGCGCAGCGCCACCGCGACGTGGGTCGGGTTCACGACGACGACCGTCGCCCGCGAGACCGCGCCGGCCTCGAGCAGCGCGCGGTGCAGGCGGCGGCGCTCCGACAGGTGCGCGGGGTCGCCCTCGTCCTCCTTGTGCTCGCGGCGGACCTCGTCCCGCGTCATGCGGAGCGCGCGCCGGTGGCGGAAGCGCGCGAGCGCGAGATCGGCGAGCCCGAGGAGCGCGTAGGCGACCCCGAGCCGCACGGCGAGCCCGAGGAGGAGCGGCGTCGCGCCCCAGAGCGCGCGCGCGTCGAGGCGGGAGAGGCCCGCGAGCGCCGGCGCGGCCGCGCGGAGCCACGCCAGGGCGATGGCGAGCAGGACCGCCCCCTTGGCGAGCCCGAGCGGGACGGCGAGCAGGCTCGCCGGCGAGAGCAGGCGGCGCAGCCCCGCCATCGGGCTCACGCGCTCGGCCCGGGGCGCGAGCGCGCCCGGCGCGAAGGTGAAGCCCGCCTGCAGCGCGCCGGCGATGGCGGCCGCCGCGAAGGCGCCGACGGCCGGAAGGAGCGAGAGGCGCGCGACGGCGGCGAGCCCGGCGTGGAGCGCCGCGGCCGGGACGGCGGCGGGGT